>NZ_JBNTJU010000002.1:0-229644 GCF_051195015.1 Halococcus sp. AFM35 | reverse complement strand
ACCGCTATAAAACGAACGTAGAAAGTTCGATCAGATTATCTGGAACTAGCTGAACCAAACGATCTTGCCAAGTCGAGGGCGGTTTGTCGTGCGTACCGCTGTAGAAGTTTCCGAACCACGGACCGACATTGCTAGCGATTTCGTCGACGTCCGACCGGTTCCAGTTCTGTTGGGTCGAGGCGTATGCCGGGTCGAGGAAGTGGACATCGCTACCGAGTCCGTAGAGCCGCTCCTTGCTCAACCCGTCGGCGAGCGGGTCGGGAAGCTGTGACCACTTCGGCGAGACACCCTTCAGTCGTGCCGTGTACGTACTCATGATTCCGCCCGCGAGTTCGGGGCTGTAAATCGTGTTGACGGCGTCGCCGTGGCCGAGCGCGACCGCCATGTCCGCATACTGCGGAAAGACGACGAACAGGGATTTCGGTACCCCCTCGAACGCGACCGAACCCATCGGCGACATCGTTACCGTGTACGACCCGGTTCGGCTCGATGTGGTGGATTCGGTGCCGGTGGTGTCGTTCGCCGCCGACTGCCCGCCGCTGCCGGTACATCCCGCGAGCAAGCCGCCGCCGAGTACCGCACCACCGCTTTTGAGGACTCCTCTCCGTGTTGGACCTGCGCCAGTTCGTTCGAACATATGGTTTAGGTCGGCCAAAAGAATGTTTATGGGTTTCGGTCGGCTGGCCGGTGGAGGTTCACGGAATCTACAACTGCCATCGAACCGTCGCTTCGACGACCGGCGGTTTCGCCTCGTTCGAGTGCCGTCGATTCCACTACGCCGAATAGATTTTTGGGAAGCCAAAAATATGTTTCCCGAACGGAAATAGTTAAGTGGGCTGTGGTCGTACGTGTGGATGTAATGAGCTACCAACAATCCGAATCCGACCTCCGTCAGGAGTTCGGTACCGTCGAGGAGTCGCCGGCACTCCGCGTCGAGGAAGAGCGCGCAGAGCAGGTCATCGACGCGCTGAACGCCGACCTCGCCGCGTCGTACGTGCTCTACCACCAGCTCAAGAAACACCACTGGAACGTCGAGGGCGCGGAGTTCCTCGAACTCCATCGCTTCCTCGAAGAGGCCTACGAGGACGTCGAACACCACTCGGATGTCATCGCCGAACGCGCCCAAGCGCTCGGCGGCGTCCCGGTCGCCGGTCCCACGAACCTCGAAGAGCACAGCTACGTGGACTTCGAGGGCGAGGACGTCTACGACGTGCGGACCTCGCTCCGCAACGACATGGAAACCTTCGGCGACATCATCGAACACTTCCGCGACCACATCGAACTCACCAACGGTCTCAACGATTTCGCCTCCGAGGAGGTCCTTCGGAGCGCCATCGACGACTACGAGGAACTCGCTCACCACTTCGAACACTACCTCGAAGACGACACCCTCGTCGTCGACGAAGCGACCCACTAAAACTCGATTTTTCAGCGTTCGAGCGCCACAGTCGTATCCGTCGAAATCCAGCCGTCGGGGTTTCCGTCCTCGATGAAGACGCTCCGTTCGGGAGCCGTGGTGTGTATCGAAACGGCTCGCTCGGGCGATGACCGTTCGTGTGTCGTGGATTCGGTGTTGGCGCTCGTCTGCCGGGAGGGAACCGCCATGACGAGAGTTAGGCGGGCCTAATTCTATAAGCGTTTTGGTCGGCCTAATTCGTGTCGTCAGTCCCCGGTATGGGCCGTGGGGCGGTAGCCCCGACTGATGGCCTTCCATTTGCCGGTCCGGAACCGATGGTAGTTGACGGCAGCGGGGACGGCCATCAGCGTCACGATGGCGAGTGCGAGTCCGAGAAGACCGAGCGGCGTCGTCGCACCCACGTAGGCCAGCGGCAGCGCGACCACGTAGCCGAGCACCTGCCCATAAAATGGCCAGCGCGTGTCGCCGCTGGCGCGCAGCGGGCCGGTCGCCGTCCGCGAGAGGCCCTTGAAGACGATGCCGACACAGGTGGCGTAGATGAGTGTCACGGCGACCGGCAGCGCCTGACTCGCTGGATTGCCGACGAACACGAGCGCGACGGGTTCGGCGAAGACGGCGACCAGCACGGCGGAGACGAAATACACCGCGACGCCGAAGCGGATTACCTCCCGGCCGTAGGCTTCGGCAGTCCCCTCGTCGCCCGTGCCGAGCTGCTGGCCGACGAGACTCGACGAAGCGAGGCCGAAACCCCAGCCGGGCGTGTTGAGCAGGTCGCGGACGCGCTGGGCGACGACGAACGCCGCGACGACCGCGGTCCCGAAGATGTCGACGATGGCCAACAGGGGAAACTCGCCGAGTCGCCACGCGAGATTTTTGCCGACCATCGGCGTACCGATGCGCAGCAGTCGGCGGATGGTCTCCCGGTCGAGATACGTGCCGAACGGGTCAACGGTGACGGGAAACGTGCCAACGAGGGGAACCGAACCAGTGGTCAAGCCGGCGGTGAACGTCGCGGTGACGACGACGTTGGCGAGAACCGTCCCGATTGCTGCGCCGACGACGCCGTAGTCGAGGACGAAGATGAGGAGTGCGTTGACCGTGATGTTCAGCACGGCCCCGCCAGCACGGACCACCATCGGCGTCCATGCGTCGTCGGTACCGACGAGCGTGCGGCTCCCGATGAGGTTGAGACCGGCGAACGGAACCCCGAAAGCGGCCGTTTCGAGATAGTCGGCACCGAACGTGACCACTCGCGGGTCGTCGCTGAGGACACCGATGAGCGTGGTCGGGTAGGTATGAAAGAGGGCCGCGACCGGCAGCGTGAGTGCGAGCACGCAGACGGCGCTCGACCGGACCGCCTGCCCCGCCGGCCTATCGGCACCGTAGGCCTGCGAGACGAGCGCGATGGTGCCGCTTGCGAGACCGCCGCCGAGGGCGAACGCCATCGCCCAGTAGGGAGCGGCGAAGCCGACGCCGGCGATGGCCCCCGTGCCGATTGCGGCCCCGACCATCGCCACGTCGGCGGCGTTTTTCGACATCCGGGCCAGCCCGGTGACGATGCGTGGCCACGCGAGGTCGGCCGTCCGGCGAGCGCGCTCGCGCTCGATGAGTCCCGCACGAACCAGCGCGAGGCCGACCCACGCCACCACGAGCCGAACCGGATTCGGGAACCGTTGCACTCTCTCGACATCGCGGACGGGAAATGAAATGGGTTCCGTCCTCGACAGGAGCGACTGCTTTCGTTTCGAAGATTTTATAAATCAATAACGAATCCTCGCACAGAACTCAACACCGAACTCTCGTCCGACCGCTCGGTAGCCGCAGTGTGGTGGGCGGTTGCGGCGCGGTGGCCGTTGAGATGCGGCCTCGGAGGATGAAGGGCGAGCGAATGAAGTGAGCGAGGGCTTCGACGATACTGTTGCGGTTGGCGGTTGTGGTCAGTGTCCGCGCGAACGCAGTGAGCGCGGTTGGCCGCTCGCGCGGTTTGCGAGCGGGAGTTTTTGGTCCAGATTTTTCAAGGAGCGAGGGACCGGAGGCCCCTCGTACCATGCGAGCGGGCCTTCGGCCCGCGAGCAGAGAGCGGTGGGCGAGCCGCAGGCGAGCGCACCCGACGCAGAAAAAGGTGGAGGTGCTAGAGTCCTTCGAGCGAGCGCAGTTTCTGTTCGACTTTCGGCGGAGCAGCACTCGGACCGTCGCGCACGCGGTGGTCGGGGATGAGAATCGGGATGGGGTTTTGGTCGAGGGCGGTCCGCACCCGGTCGCGGTCGTCGTCGGCATCGGGGTCGAAATCGGGGACCCGCCGCGTGAGGCGCTCGACGGAGGTCTGCTCGCCGTACGGGATGTTTCGAACGGCTTCGAGCACCGCGCGCTGGTCGGTCGGGACGGTGAGCGCGAGTTCGATATCCTCGAAGTCGTCGGGTGCGCCCTCCAGATACTCGAAGAGCCTGTCGAGCAGCGGGTGCTCGGTATCGGCCTCGGCGGCGAGGCTCCCCGGAAAGGACACCGAAAGCACGCGGTCGCCCGCGATGCCGACCTGCACGCAGCGGTCGAGATAGGTAGACTCGCGTGCGTAGATACCGGCGGCATCGCTCATAACGAATATATGCCCGTGCGGGGTTTCAACGTTCTGTCCGTGAGTGTCGCGTGACGCAAGTCTTATGTACAAAACAGTTCTTTGATGTACAACAATGAACGCCAGCGAGGAGTTCGCTCCCGCAATCGAGTCGATTCTGGCCGCTGCCGACGAGCGCGGCAGTTGTGGCCGGCGGCTGTCGGTCTCCGCACGGTCGTTACCCGCGGCGCTCGCGACGGCTGAAGGGGATGGAAGAGTGCCCATCATCGGTGAGGTCAAGCCGACGAGTCCGACGACCGAGGGACGGCGAGAGGACGAGCCGGCGGCGCTCGCCGAGGCGCTCGTCGCAGGCGGCGCGGCGGCGCTCTCCGTGCTTACCGAGCCGGAGCACTTCGGCGGGTCGCCAGACGCCCTCCGGCAGGTGCGTGAGACCGTCTCGGTTCCCGTGCTCCGGAAGGATTTCATCCGTCGCGAGGAGCAGTTGGATGTCGTCGAGGCCGACGCCGTGCTCCTCATCGCGCGGTTCGTCGATGACCTCGCGGGTCTCGTTGGGGCGGCGCGCGAGCGCGGCTTCCAGCCGCTCGTCGAGGTACACACTCGAAAGGAACTCGATGACGCGCTCACGGCCGATGCGGACATCGTTGGCATCAACAACCGCGACCTCGCCCGCCTCGACGTGGACCTCTCGACGTTCGAGGCCCTCGCACCTCACGTGCCCGAGGAGGTGACACTCGTCGCCGAAAGCGGTATCGGGAATCGAGAGGACGCCGCCCGGATGCGCCGTGCCGGTGCCGACGGACTGCTCGTCGGGAGCGCGCTCATGGACGGAGACGTCGCGGCGAACACCCGGCGACTCGCGGAGGGCGAGCGATGAGCGACGCCGACGCGAGCGAGACGCCCGGCAAGTTCGGCGAGTACGGCGGTCAGTACGTCCCCGAGGCACTGATGCCGGCGATTTCGGAGCTCGACGACGCCTACCGGCGCTACGTTCTCGACAACGAGGACGGATTCATGGACGAGTTCCGGGCACGACTGCGGGATTTCGGCGGGCGACCGACGCCGCTCCAGCACGCCGAGACGCTGAGTTCGCGGTACGGATTCGATGTCCACCTCAAGCGCGAGGACCTTCTTCATGGCGGCGCACACAAACTGAACAACGCGCTCGGACAGGTGTTGCTGGCGAAGTACATGGGCAAGGAACGGGTCATCGCCGAGACCGGCGCGGGCCAGCACGGGACGGCGACCGCGATGGCCGCCGCCCATCTCGACATGGACTGTGAGGTGTTCATGGGCGAGCGCGACATCAATCGCCAGCGTCCCAACGTCTTCCGCATGCGGCTGAACGGTGCTGAGGTGAATCCCGTGAGCACGGGCAGCGGCACGCTCAAGGAGGCGACCAACGAGGCGATGCGCGAGTGGGCGACCACGGTAGAGAACACCCACTACGTCATCGGTTCGGTTGTCGGACCACACCCGTTCCCGACGATGGTCCGGGAGTTCCAATCGATCATCGGCGAGGAGACCAAACGGCAGGCCGAGGAGCAGTTAGGGGGACCCCCCGATAGTGTCGTCGCGTGTGCCGGCGGCGGCTCGAACACGATGGGCGCGTTCGATGCGTTCGTTGACGATAACGACGTTTCGCTGGTTGCGGTCGAGGCGGGCGGCAGCGGGCTCGAAATCGACGAAGGGGAGGGTATCGCGCCGAACTCGGCGTCGCTGTCCATCGGCGAAGAGGGCGTCCTCCACGGTGCGCGGACGAAACTCCTACAGAACTCGGACGGCCAGATCCTCGAATCACACAGCGTGAGTGCGGGACTGGACTATGCGGGGGTCGGTCCCGAACTCGCCAATCTCGTCGATGCCGACCGTGTGCGGGCAGTCTCGGTCGGTGACGACGCCGCGCTCGAAGCGTTCCATCGCCTCTCACGATTGGAGGGCATCATCCCCGCCCTCGAAACTTCCCACGCGCTCGCGTACCTCGAACGGGCGAATGACCTCGGCGAGCGCGTCGTGGTCAACGTCTCGGGCCGTGGCGACAAGGATTTGGAGAGCGTCGTCGAGGAGACCGAAAAGCGCGACATCGAGAGCGCGCCCGCAATGGAGGTGTTCGAGTGAGTTCCATCCGCGAGGCCTTCGCGGCGACCGACGCAGCGCTCGTGCCCTACATCACCGCCGGCGACCCCGAGCCAGCGGCGACCGCCGCACAGGTGCGGGCACTCGCCGCCGGTGGCGCTGACGTCATCGAACTCGGTCTGCCCTTCTCGGAGCCGATTGCGGACGGCCCGACGATTCAGAACGCCATCCAGCGCGCGCTCGACGCCGGGATGACGCCCGACCGGTTTTTCGACCTCGTGACGGACCTCGATGTTGACGTCCCACTGGTCTGCATGACCTATTATAATCTCATCTATCAGTACGGAGAGGAGAACGGCGTCGAGCCATTTGTGAAGACCGCCGCCGAGGCGGGCCTCGCGGGACTCATCGTGCCCGATTTGCCCGTCGAGGAGAGTGATGCCCTCAGATCGGCCTGCGACGCCCACGGACTCGATTTGGTCTTCATCGTCGCGCCGACGACGCGCGGCGAGCGTCTGGAGCGCGTGCTTGAGCGGGTCTCGGGGTTCGTCTACGTGCAGGCACGTCTCGGAACGACCGGTGCGCGCGCGGACGTGAGCGAGCAGACTCACGACTCGCTCGGACGGCTTGCGGAGGCGGACGTGCCGCGGGCGGTCGGCTTCGGCGTCGCCGAGGGGAGCCACGCCCGCGAAATCGTCGCCGCCGGCGCGGAGGGCGTCGTCGCCGGCAGCGTCTTCGTCGAGGTTATCGCCGAGAAAGGGACGGATGCCGGCGACGAGTTAGAGGCAACAGCACGCGAACTCAAGGAGGGCGCGCTCGCGGGGGTCGCACCGCGACCGGAACGAACATAACCGCCGTGGCACCGACTGTCAGTATGCACGCCGGGACGCACGCACGACTCGACCGCATCGGAACGGACGGCCGCTATCTCGTGGTGCCGATGGACCACGGCATCACCCTCGGCGCAGTCGGGGGACTCAAGGACATCGAATCCACCATCGACGCGGTGACACGCGGCGGCGCGGATTCGGTGCTCACACAGAAAGGCATCGCACCCCGGGTCCATCCCAACAGCAACGACGCGGGGTACATCATCCACCTGAACGGCTCGACGGCTGGCGGTCCGGATACGAACGACAAACGAATCACTGGGACCGTCGAGGCGGCCATCCGAGCTGGCGCGGACGCCGTCTCGCTCCATCTCAACGTCGGCAGCGAGACCGAACCCAACCAGATCGAAGACCTCGCGCGCATCACCGAGCGCGCGGCCGATTTCGGGGTTCCCGTGCTGGCGATGACCTACGCGCGCGGGCCGGGCGTCGACGAGGCCGACCCCGAACGCCTCGCCCACGCCGCCAGACTCGGCGAGGAGCTGGGTGCCGACCTCATCAAGACGGGTTACTCGGGCGACAGCGAGAGCTTCACCCACGTGGTCGACTCCACCCGCCTCCCGGTGCTCATCGCTGGCGGCAAACCCGAGAGCGACCGCGCCTCGCTCGAAGCGGTCCGCGGCGCGATGGACGCCGGCGCGGCGGGCGTTTCGATGGGGCGGACCGTCTTCCAGCACGACGACCCCGAGGCGATGACGCGAGCGGTCTCCGGCGTCGTCCACGACGACCTCCCGGCCGAAGAGGCGCTCGACAGAGCCGGACTGGCCGTCGAAGCCTGACTCGTCAGTTGTATCGGGACCGCGGGTGAGTCGCAGCGCCAGAAATGCACGCCCGCTTTCGCCACGTTCAAGCCCGACCGCTTCGAGCGCCACGACATGACACGGACGGTCTGGCTCAAAGCAGACGACTCGGTTGGCGACTGGGAACAGCGAAAGCAACGGATTACGGCGGGTCTCGAAGCCGGTGTCGACTGGGTACTCTGCGATAGGAGTGACGTCTCTCGCGTGCGCGAACTCGGCGCGGTCTCGGTCGCCGCCTTCGCCGACGACGGCGTCGACATCATCGGTAGCGACGAATCCGATGGAGCCGACGCGACCATCGTCGGCAAGGGGAGCGAAGGCGACGGCTCCGTGGACCTCCCTGCCGACTTTTCGGGGTCCGCGGACCTCTCGGCGCTGCGGCGGGGGGAGGCGGACGGGGCCTACGTGCGCATCTTCAACGACGATTTCGAGGGATTCGCCGAGGCGGCCGCCGAAGACGCAGCGTACACCATCGTCGTCGGCGAGGACTGGACCATCATTCCTCTGGAGAACCTCATCGCGCGCATCGGCGACGAGACCGAACTCGTCGCGGGGGTCGAAAGCGCCGAGGAGGCACGAACTGCGTTCGAGACGCTCGAAAGCGGTTCCGACGGCGTACTGCTCGATTCCGACGACCCCGACGAGATTCGGCACACGGTCGAAATCCGTGACGAAGCCGAGCGCGAACAGCTCGACCTCCAGTGGGCCGAAATCATAGACATCGAACAGGTCGGCTCGGCCGATAGGGTCTGTGTCGATACGGGGTCGCTACTGGACGATGACGAGGGGATGCTCGTCGGCTCGATGTCACGCGGTCTCTTTTTCGTCCACGCCGAGACGGCCGAATCCCCCTATGTGGCCTCGCGGCCGTTTCGCGTCAATGCTGGTGCCGTCCACGCCTACGCACGCACGCCCGGCGGTGGGACGAAGTACCTCTCGGAACTGGGGAGCGGCGACGAAGTCCAAGTCGTGGACACCGAGGGCCACGCGCGCGAGGCGCTCGTCGGGCGGGCGAAAATCGAGCGCCGCCCGATGTTCCGCATCGAGGCCGTCGTCGGCAGCGATATCGACGATGCGGAGGGCGACGACGTCGCGGGCGACCGCATCGAGACGCTGCTCCAGAACGCCGAGACCATCAAGGTCGCCACCCGCGAGGGGCCGCGGGCGGTGACGGACCTCGAAGCGGGCGACGAGGTGCGCGTCTACTACGAGGCGACGGCCAGACACTTCGGCGAGGCGGTCGACGAGCGCATCGTCGAGAAATAACGGAGATCACTCGTTCTGGTTCATTCTCGACCCGACCCACGCGCCGATTGAGAGGCCCCAGACGATGTGGCCTACGTGGAAGATCATCACTTCGTTGTCGTCCATCTCCATCCCCAAAATCCGGCTCAGTACCACGTTGGTCCCGAACAGCGAGAACGGAATGCTGGTGAGGGCTCCGAAGAGCACCCCGTTCAACTCCGTCGGGACCGGCGATAGCTCGTCGAATTTGCTGAACAGCACCGCGAAGAGACTGCCACCGAGTGCGCCGTAGAGTAGATGGAGCAGCATGGCTTCCTCGGAATACTCCGAGAGGTCCCCACCAGCGACGTACTCCGCCCAGAAATTCGCCGTCGGGGGGAGTGACCGTGACACCGGCAGCCGAAAGACGGTCAGCGTACACGTGGCGATGAGTCCACCCAGAAAACCGAGCACGGCCGGCCGGCGATTGTTCCGCAGGTCGATTCCACGTGATAGACTGCCGGTGCTCTCGTCGTTGCTCGCCGCCGAGCCATCCGACATACGACTCACGACGGCAGCCATGCACTCGAAGCTGGTGCTTGCATGGATGAACTGTTATTTTCCTTACTGCAGTTACTGTTAATACGGTGCAGTCGAACGAACGAGTAGAACGATGAACGAACGCATCGTCTTCACGAGCGAGTCGGCGGAGTTCCTCCGCGGGATGGAGTGTGACGTCGTCGAAACGTATGATTTCGGGACGAGCGGGGCGGCCTACATAGAGTGCGATACCGAGCACGAATCGACCATCGCCGACGACGACCGCGTGCTCGACCTCGAACCCAATATCACTGTGGAGCCACACCTCGAACCCGAGCACGTCAGCGAGGGTTCGGACGTGGCGACCATCGCGGACGTCCGCGAACTCCACGACGTTCCCGACGACGACGCCACCGGCGAGGGGTTGACCGTGGTGGCGATGGACTCGGGTATCGACCCCGACCATCCGGTCTTCGAGGGCACGAGCATCGAACAGGTCGACGTCACGGGGTCGGGCAAGGGCGATGCGGTCGGCCACGGCACGGCCGTGTTGGGTCAAATCACTCGACTCGCGCCCGGTGCGGACCTCGTGGCGCTACGCATCTTCGGCGAGCAGGGCCAGACGAAGAACAACGTCATCATGCGCGCCTACGAGTGGCTGCACGGCAACACCGACGCCTACGACGTCGTGAACATGTCGTGGGGGTCATCGGAGACCTCGAAGGCCATCAACCGCACGCACAACGAACTCGTCGGCAAAGGGATTCGAGATGTGGTCTCTGCGGGGAACTCCGGAAAGAAGTCGGGCAGTCCGGCGACTGCCGAGCGGGCCTTCTCGATTGCGGCCTGCACCGAGGCGGGCACGATTGCGGAGTTTTCGTCCTACAATCCGAACCGCGACAATCCTGATGTGGCGGCCATCGGCAAGGACAACCGCCTCGCGCAGGCGTCGGGAACGGCGATGGGCAAAGAATTGGACGGACCATGGATAAAGGCCTCGGGAACCTCGTTCTCAGCGCCGGAGGTCGCCGGCATGGTGGCGAAATACCTAACTGTCCATCCGGAGACGGCACCGGAACCCATCATGCGCGATTTCGAGGCGGCAGCGAGGAACATTCCGGACCAGCCGCGCGACGGGGCGGGACTGGCCGACTACGAGGCGGCGGTGAGCGCGGAGTGATTCACTCGAACTCCCGATAGTCGAGCTCCCGCACCAACACGAGAGCGTCCTCGCCGTCGGCGTAGTAGCGTCTCGCAGTGCTGCGATGGACGAAGCCGTACTGTCGATAGAGCGCGAGCGCGGGGTCGTTGCTCTCCCGGACTTCGAGCTTCACCCGTCCGACCCGCTGACGGCGCATGGCGTCGATGGCGCGTTCGAGCAGCGTCGCGCCGATACCCCGGCCTCGATGGGTGGGTGCGACCGCGATGTCCTTGACGTGACCGAGCGACCGGCCGCGGTGGCGCTCGCTGTCGGCGACGACGTAGCCGGCGACCTCGCCCCGGTCGCCGATGTCGGCGACGAGAAAACCCGGAATCCCGAGAAAGCGCTCGAACGCCCGGTAGGGCCACGGCTGGGCGAACGATGCCTTCTCGATGCGGAACACCGCGAGCAGGTCGGCACGGACGGTCTCGCGCGTCCGCACGGGCCGGGCGGTCGTCACAGCAACGATACGGCCACGGCCCATATGAACACTCCGCCCGTCGCGTCCGGCCGTTGTGGGGTCGTAAGAGATATACCGAATCCGGTCGGCGTGAGCGCATGGGACTCATGGACGACATTCTCGGGGGTGGCAGCTCCCGACAGCGCCAGGCCGGCGGCAAGTACGTCCCCCTCGACATCGACGACGTCGAGGGCGGCGTCGAGGAAGCGACGACACAGGTACACATCGCCCGCATCGAGGGCCAGCGCGACGTCATCGACATCAAAAACGCCATCTACGACGGCGACATCGTGGTCGCGGACATCACCCGCCACTCGGCCACCGACCGCACGATGGAGCGCATCACACAGGACCTCCAGGAGATAACCCGCGAGGTCGGCGGCGACATCGTCCAGAAGGCCGACGACCAGCTCATCATCACACCCGCCGCGGTCGGCATCAGTCGGACGAAACTCGGCGAGTAGCGCTTCAGTAACTCCGCGGTTCTCAGACGTTGTCCGGTGTTTCCGCATCGTCTTCCACCGTGCGTTTCATCGACTCGCGGCGGCTTTTCGCATCCCTCCCGGTCGCTTCGAGCAGGAACTCGTTTTTCGCATCCACCGCATCCGCGGCGGCATCGGCGTTGCCCTCGGCGATGACCTCCTCGGCGGGGCGTTCCTCGAAGTGAACGGCGAGGGTATCCTTCTTCGAACCGTACTCGACCGTGCCGGCGACGATACGCTCGAAGACCGGGTTTTCGGGGTCCTCGACCACGTGGAGGTCGCTGCCCTCGTAGCTCTCGGTCGCTGTCGGCGGGCCGAAGTACTCCTCGATGGTAGCCTCCATGTCGGGGATTCGCTCCTCTAGGTGTTCGCCGCGGCGCATCTTGTACTCGCGCATGGACGCCTGCTTTGCGAGGGGTGAATTTACCCCTTTCGCGTCTCCCACGCGAGATAGCCGGTCCCGCAGTCGGGACAGATGTCGCCCGCCCGCAGCGGCGAGTCCGCAATCGGACTGGTGAACCGACAGGACCCACACGAAAGCGTATCGCCCGGCCGACGGGTCCGCCGTTTGCCGTTTGCCGTTTCCCCGTCGTTTCCTTCGACCGCCGTCCCGGGGGCGTCCTCGTCGGGCCAGCGGCCGGCGGCGTCGGTGCCCGCGACCGACGACCCGCGTCCGTCCGTCGCGGTTTCGGGGGCGGATTCGGCCGGCCATTCGCCGGGCGCACGTGCCGGCCGGTACGATTGGCCGTCACGCTCGGTGTTGTCGATACGGTCGATAGCGAGCGTGTCGCCGCCATCGCCGTTCCCGACGGTTTCGGCGTCGTCACCGTCGGTTGCAGGGGCGGTGGCTGCTTCGGCCACCTCGGTCGTGTCGGCCGGTCGGTCGTCGGTGGTTTCGATGACGACATTGCCGCCGATTTCCTCGGCCATCGTCGAGCCGTTTGCGGCGACGACCGTGCCATCGGGTTCGCGGACGACGCCCGCGGCCGATTCGAGCGCGGTGACCTCCGTGTTCGCGGAGATGGTGCGCGTGCGCCCGCACTGTCGACAGCGCTCGACCCGTTTGGCCGTCCGAACCACCTCGTCGCCGTCCTCGTCGCGCTCGCGCTCGACCTCGCTGTCGCCGTAGTCGTGCCCGAGCAGCGAACACTTGACTCCCATCGGGATGTGGTTTCGTACCGCGTGCAATAAAGACTACTGTTGTCCGCCGAGGGATAAGCGTAAGACAGGTGCGGACGAACCCCATATCCATGAGGGCAAAGCGCGAGTTCCGGGACCGCGAGGAGGTCGAGGTGGCCGTCCTCGACGCGCTGGTCGACCGTCAGGACGGCATGACGGTGTTCGAACTCCGCTCGCACGCCGACGTGGGTATCGACGAACTCGAAACTGCCTTATCGGCGCTCAAAGACGACGGTCTCATCGAGACCGAAACCGACGAGGGCCGCCTGCACATCGCCCCCGACGAACGGGTCGTTCCCGACCCCAGCGAGGACAACCACGACCACTCGTTTCTCGACCGCCTCCGCGAGCGCTTCGGGCTGTAGGACACGCCTTATCCGCAACCGGGACCGACCACAAGCAATGACGCTCGTCGAAGCTCTTCATGAATCCCACGGCGCGACCCTCGAAGACCGGGGCGGGGTCCGCGTCGCCGCCCACTATGGTCGTCCGGAACGGACGCATCTGGCGGTCAGAAACGTCGTCGGCGTCATCGAGATGGGGTATGGCGTTTTGACTGTCGCCGGCGAGGACAGAATCGAGTTCGTCGACAACGTCGTCTCGAATCGCGTGCCCAGCGAGGACGGCGCGGGCTGTTATGCCCTTCTCTGTGACCCACAGGGAAAGATCGAGACCGACCTCTACATCTACACCACCGCCGAGCGCCTGTTGATCTTCACGCCACCGGAGCGCGCCGAGGCCGTGGCCGAGGAGTGGTCGGCAAAGACCTTCATTCAGGATGTGGACATCGAGGTCGCAACCGACGAGTTCGGCGTGTTCGGCGTGCATGGACCGAAGGCCACCGAGAAGATCGCGAGCGTCTTGAACGGCGCGAGCACGCCCGAATCGGAACTGACGTTCGTCCGTGGGTCGATGGGCGACGACGGCGTGACCGTGGTTCGTGACGACGGACTCACCGGCGAGGAGGGGTATACGGTGGTCTGTGCGGCGAACGCGGCCGAATCGGTCTTCGACACGCTCATCAACAACGGCCTGAACGCCGCGCCCTTCGGCCATCGAACGTGGAGAGCGCTCACGCTTGAGGCGGGTACACCCCTCTTCGAGAGCGAGCTTCGGGGGCGAATCCCGAACGTGCTCGGCCTGCGCAACGCGCTCGATTTCGAGAAGGGCTGCTACGTCGGTCAAGAGGTCGTCTCGCGCGTCGAAAACCGTGGCCAGCCGAGTCGCCGCCTCGTCGGACTCGCTCTCGATGACCGCCCCGAGTCGGGTGCGGCGGTCTTCGACGGCGACGGGACCGTCGGCGAGGTGACGCGCGCGGTCGAGAGTCCCCTGTGCGAACGGCCGCTCGCGCTCGCGCTGGTCGAATTCGGACTCGATGCGGCGGAACTGACGGTTCGTATCGACGGCGAGGAGCGCGCGGCGACGGTCGAGACGCTGCCGTTCGTCGAGGGCAGCGACCGCTCGGCACGGCTGCCGGCGTATTAGGACGACCGTGAGAGCAGCGTTTTCAAACTCTCCGGCGAAAAGAGCGTCGAGGGTTTGTCCATGTGAACGCCGATTTCGCCAGACAGCGCGCCGAGACCCGTCCGCTGAATCGGTTTCGGCAGCGAGTACGCCCGACGAACCCAGTGGCCGAGTCGAATCTCGCGTGCGAGGTCCCCACGCCATGCCCGTTCGTACTCGGCGAGCGTTTTCGGGTTCCGAGGATCGATCTCGCGCGCGGCGTGGTCGGCGGCGGTCATCCCGTAGAGGATGCCACCGCCGGTGAACGGTTTCGTCTGGGCAGCGGCGTCGCCGACGAGAAAGGCCCGACTGCTCGTGACGCGCTCGGGCGGCCCGATGGGAATCATCCCGGCACAGGTCTCGCCGGTTTCGACGCCATAGCCGTCGAGGAAGCGCTCGAACAGGTCGGTCGCGTTCTCGCCCGGTGCGGCCCCGAGACCGTACTCGACGCCCGTTTCGCCTCTGGGGATGCGCCACGCGAAGAATTCGGGCACCGTGAGGTGGACATCGACGCGCGAACCGGGGTCGTGTTCGTCCGAAAAGGCGAGAATTCCCTGCAGTTTCTCGCCTGGCTCGGGCATGGCGAGTTCGCGCCGGACGCGCGAGACCGGCCCGTCACAGCCCGCGACCATCCGCGTGCGGACGGTCTCGGTTCCGTCGGGCGTGCGCACCGTCACCACCACCTCATCCCTGTTCTCTTCGAGACCGACGACGCTGTGGTTTTCCCGGAGGTCAGTGCCCGCTGTGCGGGCCGCGCGTGCGAGCGTGCGGTCCAACTCGACTCTATCGATGACGTTCGAGATGGTCTCGTCCTTGTAGAACAGATGGCTGTCGCTGCGGGGGCCATCGACGTGAAAACGCGCGCCCGAGACCTCGTTCTGGAGCAACTCCTCGCGCGCGCCGTCGGGCGTGAACTCCCAGATATCGGTGCTGACGTGGCCTGAGCAGGCAAGCGGCCGGCCCACTTCGCCGCGTTCGAGACAGAGCACGTCGTGGCCCGCCCGCGCGGCCTGTCGGGAAAAGCGTGAGCCAGCGGGACCAGCCCCCACGACGACGAAATCGTACATCGGGTAGAACTACTCCCTCGGCCAAATATCTCCTCCGTTCTGCCGGCGGTAATTCGGTAACCATCCACGACTTCGATACGGCTCTCAGAGCGTCTCGGCGACGTCTTCGGCGAAGTAGGTGAGGATGAGGTCCGCCCCGGCGCGCTTTATCGACAGCAGCGACTCGTATGCCACTTCCTCGATGTCGAGCCAGCCGTTGTCAGCGGCCGCATGGAGCATCGCGTACTCGCCGGAGACGTTGTAGGCCGCCACGGGGTGGTCGGTGTGCTCGTCGACTCGCTCGACGACATCGAGATAGGGCAGGGCCGGTTTGACCATCAGCACGTCCGCGCCCTGTTCTACGTCCAACTCGACTTCCCGGAGCGCCTCGTCGGAATTCGCAGGGTCCATCTGGTAGTGGCGGCGGTCGCCGAAGGCCGGCGCGCCGTCGGCGGCATCCCGGAATGGGCCGTAGAACGCACTCTCGTACTTCGCGGCGTAGCTCATGATGGG
Organism: Halococcus sp. AFM35; assembly: GCF_051195015.1. NCBI lineage: Archaea > Methanobacteriati > Methanobacteriota > Halobacteria > Halobacteriales > Halococcaceae > Halococcus > Halococcus sp. AFM35. The sequence continues at coordinate 213,744 of NZ_JBNTJU010000002.1, read as the reverse complement.
GACATCGGCGTAGCCGGCCCCGTCGAGCGTCTCCCGAATCGCACCGACCATTCCATCAGTGGCGCTGCTCGGAGCGACCATGTCCGCACCCGCCGCGGCGTGGCTCTCGGCGACCTTCCCCAGCAAGTCGAGGGTCGTATCGTTGTCGACGGTGAGATTCGACTCCCCGTGTTCGCCGACCGCCGCGCCGCCGTCGGTTTCGGCGCGCTCCCAGCGCTCGCGTGCGCTGTCTTCGAGCACCCCACAGTGGCCGTGGTCGGTGTACTCACAGAGACAGACATCGGTGATACAGAAAGCGTCCGTTTCGTCGGTGATGCGCCGGAGCGCACGCTGGACGACGCCGTCCTCGGCCCACGCACGGCTCCCGTACGAATCCTTCGATTCGGGAATCCCGAACAGGATCACCGACTCGACGCCGGTCTCCTGAATTTCCTCGACGCGCGCGACCGCCTCGCTCACGGGCACGCGCTCGTGACCCGGCATCGATTCAATCGGTACTCGTTCGTCCGTGGTCGCGTCAACGAACGCCGGCGCGATGAGGTCGTGTTCGTGGAGGTGGGTCTCGCTGACGAGTTCCCGAAGTCCGTCCTGTCGAAGGCGTCGCGGGCGGCGCGTGAGGTCCATATTCCCATGTCGCCCGCGAGCGTCAAAACACCCGCGCCATGACGCAAACGATTTAGGAACTACCGGAGTAGCCTCCGCCGATGGCGCGCCCGGTCCTCCAAGTCGCCGCAATGCCGCCGTACCTCCGGGACCTGCTCGACTCCGAGTACGCCCTCGTCGTGCTCTTCTGTGTGTTCGTCCTCGAAGGGGCAATGTTGATGTACTTCATGCCGAGCGAGGCCATCGTGCCCGTTTCGATTGGGCTGCTCGGCCACTCAGTCCCATCCATCGCAGCCATCATCGGTGTCGCCGTCCTCGGTGCGACCGTCGGACAGGTCGGACTGTTCGTGCTCGCAAAGCGCGGCGGCCGCGAGTGGCTGCTCGAAAAGCGCTGGTTCCGAGTCAGCGAGTCGACCCTCGACCGCTTCGACGGCTGGTTCGAGCGCTGGGGACCCATCGTGGTGCCGGTGAGCAACGCCCTGCTCTTCACTCGTGGGATGCTCACCGTGCCCGCGGGGTTCGCCGAGATGAGTACCCGAAAATTCGTCGTCCTCTCGGCGGTCGGCACAGTAGTGTTCGAGACGGCGCTCGCGGCGATCTCCCTCGGCGTCATCGAATGGGCGTTTTGAGTAAGATCATGACGCCAGCCGTTATTCGACTGGGTAGAGCAGTTTCCGAAAATTGTTTTGTCCAGTACACCTTTTCTATCTTATGTTCGGCTTATCCGGCTTCTCGGCGCTACTTGGATTAGCAGACCGAGCATCGACACAACTCGAATATTGGAGAGAGTACAAAGGCGAGAAGATACTGATTCGTAGCTGCTCACTTGATGACACAACAGACGATGAACGGTATAGTAGTACATATCGGCAAACAAGCTACGTCATCGAGGGCGAAATTGAGGCCGTTATGTCTTTTCCTCCCGGTTTCAGACTCAATGATGTAACTGAATACATCTATACAAGTTTCTTTCTCTCAACTGCTATGCACGAAGAACCAGAATTGATGAACAACGCAACCCACTATAGCAAGCAGAACACCCGAAAAATAGAACGGAAGTTTGTCGCATTTGATGCTATCGAACAGATCGAACGGGCAGAGGACGCTGACGAAGCGATAGAACCACTCCGTCAAAACTTCGAATCGAATCCAGAACGAAATTCAGAGTAGACTTCAAATAATATAGATATAATTGGGAACTGATTGATGTGAACTCTAGATCTACAAATTTCGCTGATTCGGCCTCAATCGTCCGCCGGGGCCGCACCCGCGCTCGTGTCGGTCGCCGTCCCTACTGTTCCGCCCGCGTCGAGTGCCTCCGCCAGTAGCTCGGAGAGACCGACGATCTCGATGCGCTCCTCGAAATCACCCGTCTTGCGGCCGTCCTCGTACATCGTCATGCACATCGGGCAGGCGACGACGAACTTCTCGACATCGTTGCCGGCGTCGGTGTCCTCCAGCGCTTCGCGCAGGCGCTCCTCGCTTGGTTTCGGCTCCTCGTCGAAGTCCATCCAGAGACCGCCACCGCCGCCGCCACAACAGAAGGAGTTCGACCGGTTTCTGGGCATCTCGTGGAGACTTGCACCCGTTCGCCGCACGAGGTCGCGCGGCGCTTCGAACTCGTCGTTCATCCGCCCGAGATGACAGGGGTCGTGGTACGTGACTGTGTAGTCGAGTTCGGTGCTAGCGAGGTCGAGCGCGCCGCTGTCCGCGAGGTCTTGGACGACCTGCGTGTAGTGATGAACGTCGACCGCACCATCGGCGTTCCACTCGACGCCATCGAGTTCGGGATACTCGTTTTCGAACGTGTTGTAGCTGTGGGGGTCCGTACAGACGAGCGTCTCGAAGTCGCACTCTTCGAAAGCGGCGGCGTTGTCCTCGGCGAGCATCTCGTACAGTCCCTCCTCACCCACCCGGCGCACGTCGTTGCCGTCGTTCTGTTCGTCCTCGTAGAGGATTCCATACTCGACGCCCGCGTGTTCGAAGATGGTCGCCAGCGAGCGCGCGATGCGCCTGTTGCGCTCGTCGTAACTGGGATAGTCGCCGACGTACCAGAGGTACTCGACGGGCTGGTCGCGCGCATCGGGCACCGCGAAGTCCAACTCGTCGGTCCAGTCGGGGCGTTTTCGTTCGGGGTCGCCGAAGGAGTTGCCCTGCTGGAAGACGTCCATCATCGTTTCCTGGACGTTGTCGTCCATCTCGCCCATCTCGGTCAGTCGGCGGTTCATCTCCGTGAACTGCGGGACGTGTTCGATTTCCACCGGGCAAGCATCCATGCAGGCCATACAGGACATGCAGGATTCCATCGTCCGAGAGTCAATGACGCCACCGCCGTCGGCGACGATCTCTTTGGTCTCGCCATTGGTGTTCACCGACTCGCGGTACTTCTTGAGGTCGAGGATGACGTTACGGGGGTCGAGCGGCCGACCCGAGGCTTTGGCGGGACAGACCGACGAACAGCGCCCGCACTTGGTACAGGCATCTTGGTCCAACATCTGTCGCCACGACATGTCCTCGACCTCGGTAAACCCGATCTCGTCGGGCGCGGCGTCGGCGGGCACGCCGGGCAGGCGCACACCGGCCTTCTCGTCGCGCGTGACGACGTTCGCAAAACTCGATAGCATATGGAACGGTTTGGCATAGGGGACGGCGGCGACGAACCCGAGCGCCAGCAGGGAATGGGACCACCACGCGGCCGGATAGACCGTTCTCGCCAACTCCGGGGAAACGCCCGCACCCTCCAATACGAGCGCGACGAACCACCCCACGAAGCTCACCGTCTCGAACTCGGGGAAGCCGGTGGCGAGGATGCGAACCCCCTCGACGAGATAGCCGCCCACACCCAAGAGAAAGAGCGTCCAGACGAACGCGCCGTCTTCGAGGCTGGTATGTCTGTCCCAGAGGCGCTCGTTGCGGACGCCGTATCGGCGGTAGATGGCCATGCCGAGACCGACGACGAACAGCAGCCCCAGCGCATCCATCACCAGCGAATAGGAGAGATAGAAATCACCGACGAAAAACGACTGACTCTCGCCGAGCAAGCCAGTGATGATTCGGTAGCCGTCCATGTCGATACCCAGAATGGTGGTGCCGATGAGCAGCGTGAGAAATCCCCACATGATGAAGGCGTGCATCAGCCCGCCGTAGAGGTCGCGGTTGAACTGTTTTTCATTTGAAAGCACGATTTTGGCGGCGCGCGCGATTCGACTCGGCAACTCGTCGAGGCGAGCGAAGGCGTCCTCGGTTCCCCGGAGATACCGTCCGAAGCGGTCGTACACTCCATAGAGGAGGACGGCAATCGCCAGGAAGGCGAGGAAATAGAAGAGTGCCTTGCCGACGGGACCGATCAGCCAGAACGTCTCACGGGTGACGGTTTCACCCGTCTGGAGCACGAGTGGCATCGATTATCGTCGTAGAGTCGGGCGGCCGGGTTAAATCTTGGCAACGTCGCACCACCTGCTCGCCGTCGTGCGGGAATCGACAACTCGTTTGGAGTTTCTCATCTCGCCCGGTAGTACGCGACGAGGTCGTCGTCCTCCCGGCGCACGCGCTTTTCGGCCGCACCGTCGGCGACGAGTCGTTCGAGCGCCATCTCGACGAGCAGCTCCGAGCGCTTCCGCGAGGTCTGCCAGTCGAGCGCCTCGACGAGCGCGGCGAGCGGCTCGAACCCCTCCGACTCCGGGCCGGCGTCCCGAAAGAAATCGCCGACGCAGTAGGCTCGCATCTCGTCCTCGGCGAGCACTTCGTGAACGCGCGCGAGGACGTCCTGGGTCGGCTCGGCCTCCTCCCACTCCGATTCGGTGAGCACCATGCCCCTCGTCCGAGGCCGCCACGCATACGTCTGCTGGCGGCGATGGCCGGTCGGTTCACAGCAGCGCCCAGCCCAACAGCGCGACCGCGAGCACGAGGACCGGAGCGTCGATTCGGGAGAACCGAAGCGCCGGCAGCGTCGGGTTCCACGCGAAACAGCGGGCACGGAGCGCCAGTGCCACCCTATCGGCCCGTGCGAACGTCCGGCGAATCCCCGCGACGACCAGCAGCTCCATCCGTTCTGTGAGCGCGCGCTCGCTCCCGAGGCGCGTCTGCATCGCCGCACGCGCCCGCGTGAGGTCGGCGAGCAAGACGGGGAGAAAGCGGAAGACGAGCGCTACGCCCATGCCACACAGTCGACCGAACCGGCCCGGCACGACGTGTTGGATGGCCGCCCGTGAGTCGCGCACCGGCGTCGTCCTGACGTAGGCGACGCTCACGAAGAGCACGAGCAGCACGCGGTAGCTCGCAAGCGCGGGTGCGAGCGCTTCCCCGGGGGCGACCCACGGCGACCCGAGCGTGATGGCGGCGAGCAGCGGTCCAGCAAGCAAAAACGGCAGCGCATAGCGGACCTCCCGGACGGCGGTCTGTGGTGGTAGCTCCGCCACCGCAAGGACGCACCCAGCGAACAGGGAAGCAATCGCAAGCCCGCGTGGACTGGTGTGAGCGAACACCGCGAGCGCGAAGCCCACCTGTACGGCGAGTTTCGCCCGCGGGTCGAGGCGGTGAGCAATCGAGGTTCCAGGGTCGTAGCTCAACACGGCGCGCGAACGGCGAGACCCGACAGCTGCTCGCGCGCCGTTTCGGGGGCGGCATCGAGCGCAACACGACCCTCGTTCATGACGAGCACGCGGTCGGCAAGCGCGAGCAGGTCCCGCAAGTCGTGCGTGACGACGATGATTCCCGTGCCCTCGGCGTGTAGCGCTTCCAGCCTGTCGAGTACCGACTCCCGTGCCGGCTGGTCCAGTCCGGCGAACGGCTCGTCGAGCACCAGATGGTCGGGATTCATCGCCAGCGCACCCGCGATGGCGATGCGGGCCTGCTCGCCACCGGAGAGCCGGTCGATGCGCTCGTCGTTTCGCCCACTCATCCGCACCGCCGCGAGCGCGCTCTCGACGCGGTCGTCGATTTCGCCCCGCCCGAGTCCGAGGTTCTCCGGGCCAAAGGCGACGTCAGCGCCCACCGTTGCGGCGACGAACCCGTCGCGGGGGTCCTGAAACGTCATCGCCACGGCGGTCCGGGCGGCCACGAGGTCCTCGTCCACCGGCTGGCCGTTCACCGATACAGTCCCCGAATCGGGTTCGAGGAGTCCGTTGAACCCCCGGACGAGCGTCGTCTTTCCCGACCCGTTCGGGCCGGCGAGCACGACGAACGACCTACCCTCGATGGTGAGCGAGACGCCGTCGACGGCCGGTCGGTCGTCCCCGTAGCGATAGGTGAACCCTCGTATCTCGATCATGCGGCGGCTATCGCGTCGCTGCGGACGATGCCGACGGCCGCGGCGATTTTCACCAGTTCGGCCGGGACGAACACCGCCGCCCCAGCCAGCAACGCCTCGACGGGACCCAGACTCTGGACGGCCATCAACCCGAGCACGCCGCTGGCGTAGATGACGACGGTGCCGAGCGCCAACGCGCCCACCAGCCTGCCGAGACCCAGCTCATCGGGTTCGCCGAGCGTCCGACCACCGTGAGCGATGGCGCCGATTACCAGCGCCGCGAGCGGATAGGCGAGGAGATAGCCGGCCGTCGGGCCGAGCAGGACTCCCAGTCCCGCCGCGCCGTTTGCGAAGACCGGTGCACCGAGCGCGCCCGCGAGCAGGTAGAGTCCACAGGCCACGGCTCCCCACACCGGCCCGAGGAAGATGCCGGCCAGAAAGACCCCGAGGACCTGCAGCGTCACCGGCACGAGCGAGACCGGGTTCGGAAAGCTCACGTAGGCGAACGCACCCAACAGTGCGGCGAACAGCGCCGCACGCGCGAGGTTGCCCACCATCTCGTCGTCGACGAGTTCGGTATCGGTCGTTTCGGCGTTCATGGTCCCACACCTGTCGTCAACCATCATAATCGAATCGGTTGACGAGCCGGCTCTCGCCGGCGGCAGGCTTTTACCGACAGGTGTCAGACGCTTCGTTCCCGAAGCGATGGACGAAAAAACGGAATCACTGCGCGACATCTTCATGGACGTCACCGACGAGTCGACCGTGACCGAGCGCCAGGAGGACACGCGCGGCTCGCTCGCGCGCGAGGGCACTCCCGAGGAACGCACCGAGGAGGTCATCGAAGCGCTCGACGACCGGTACGGTCTCTCGACGGACCTCGCCGTCGACCGACTGGTCGACCTCGTCGCAGCGTTCTACGACGAGGAGGGCGACGCCGCCATCGCCGACGCGCTGGACGAATCGCCGGAAACCGTCGAGCGCGCCCGCCTCGACCTCCACCTCGTCCGCGAGAGCGATGCGGACGCCCCCATCGAGCTGAGCGCGCTCCGCGAGCGCCTCAACGATGCCGACACCGCGACCGTCGCCGCCGACCTCGACGTGGCCGAATCCACGGTCGAAACCAACCGGCGGGTCGCCGAAACGCAGGCCGCACGCCGCGCTGTCGGCGACCGCTTCCGCGATGCCTTCGATGAAATCTACCTCGACGCCGACCTCACCAGCCACACCGACGACGTGACCCGCGACGGACTCGACGAGGCGACCGAGGGGATGGAAAACGAGCTCTCACTTTGACACCTCCACCGTTTTCTGTGCTACGAGACGGCGGAGCCGTCTCGGCATCCTCAAAAGAGCCGTCGGCTCTTTTGGACGGGGCGATTCCGAAGGAATCGCTTGCAGTCGGCGCGACACGCCGACGACCTCGCGGGACCGAAGGTCCCGCTCAGTGACGAAAGGCGCTTCGCGCCTTTCGAACCACGTCGGGTTCGCGCGAAGCGCGAACCGCTCCTTGAAAAATCTGGGCCAAAAACTCCCGCTCGCAAACCGCGCGAGCGGCCAACCGCACTCACTCCGTTCGCGCGGATGCTGACGCTCACCACGGCCGCCCCGCAAACCGCACAGCACCGCCGAAGCCCTCACTTACTCCCTACGGTCGCTCGTTCGCCCTTCAGCCACCAGGAGCCGCTACTGCACCGCAACCGCCCCGCGGCCGCAACTGCCGGCCGCGACCGTACCGCAGCCGCGCCGGGACCTACCCATGCGTGAACCCGCGGTCGGGGAGGGGGTCCCCATCGAGCGTGACCGCATCCTCGACGACCGTTCCGATACGTGTGACGGCCACGGGCGAGTCCTCGCGGACCGTTTCGAGGTCGTCCTCGGGGACCGTGAAGACCAGCTCGAAATCCTCGCCGAAGAACACGCCCAGTTCGTGGGCCTCCTCGGAATCGTCGGCAACCGCCTCGACCGACTCGTCGACCGGGAGCGTCCCTGAAACACTCATTCCGCAGCCGCTCGCGTCGGCCAACTGGTGCAGCGAGCGCGCGAGTCCGTCGCTGCTGTCCATCATCGCGGTTGCGTGCCGACCGATGGCTCGCCCCGCAGCGATTCGAGGGATGAACCGAAACAGTTCGTTCGCGCGCGCGTCGTCGCCACGCTCGAACAATCGAAGCGCCGCCGCGCTCCGCCCGAGCGTCCCGGTGACACAGACCGCCTCGTCGGGGCTCGCGCCCGAACGGAGCACCGGTTCGTCGGTCGCTCCGAGCACCGTCGTCGCTGCGGTGAACTCCTCGTGGGTATCGAGGTCGCCGCCGACGTACGTCGCGCCCACCAGTTCGCAAACGTCGCTCGCACCCTCGACGAACGCCGTCAGTTCGTCCTCGTCGAAGTCGGGAGCGGCGTACACCGCGACCGCCGCACGGGCCGTCCCGCCCATCGCCGCCACGTCCGACAGCGAGGCCGCAACCGCCCGCCAGCCGGCCGTATATCTGGTGGTGCCGCCGGGGAAGTCGGTCGTCGCGTGGAGCATGTCCGTCGTGAGCAGCGACTCCTCAAGCACCGCACAGTCGTCCCCGGCCTCCCCGATGTGTCCAGAGAGCAGCGCGAGCGCCGCCCGTTCGTCCATACCCTCAAATGGAGTGGCGGCGACCAAAACCCGTCCGGTTCACCCGAGGCACCGACGATGGCCGTTTCGGAGGGTTCATGCCACGGTCGGTCCTTCGGCGGATATGATACGTGGCGGCAACTTCAGAGCGACGCTCGTCGGCTTCGCGGGCGCGCTCTTCGCGCTCGCCGTCCTCTCGTGGCTCGTCGGCATCGAGGAGATCCTCGCTGCGCTGTCGCTGGCTGACCCCCCGGTGATCGTCGTCGTGGTCGGCGTCGCGGTCTGCTGGCTCACGGCGTGGGGGCTGTCGCTGCGAACAGTGTTGAGTGTGCTCGGCGCACCCATCACGGCCCCGGTCGCCGTGCTCGTCTTCGCGGGCGCGACCTTCGCCAACAACGTCACTCCCTTCGGGCAGGCCGGCGGCGAGCCAGTGAGCGCGCTGCTCGTCTCGCGGGCCTCCGACAGCGAGTACGAAACGGGACTCGCGGCCATCGCCAGCGTCGACGCGCTCAACTTCGTGCCCTCCATCGTGCTCGCGCTCATTGGACTTGGCTACTTCGCCACCACCATCACCTTCGGCGAGAACCTCGCACTCGTCTCGGCCGTCGTGGTCGGGTTCGCGCTCGCGCTCGTGCTGGCCGTCTACTTCGGCTGGACCAACCGCTATCGCGTCGAACGGGCCGCCGTCGACACGCTGACGCCGCTCGCCCAGCGGGTCGGCGCGGTCGTTCCGAGGCTCTCCCCGCCCAATCGCGACGCGCTCGAAGGCCGCATCGAGGGCTTCTTCACCGCCGTCGAGCGCGTCGGCACCAACCCCCGTGGACTGCTGCTCGCGCTCTGTTTCTCGGCGGCCGGCTGGGTCGGTCTCGCGACATCCCTCTGGCTCTCGCTGTTCGCGCTCGGCTACACCGTCCCGGCGGCGGTCGTGCTCGTCGCCATCCCGGCGGGTGCGATGGCCGGCGTCACGCCGCTTCCCGGTGGACTGGGTGGTGTCGAGTTGGTTCTCGGCGCGCTCGTGACCGCGACCTCGGGCGTGCCGCTGGCGACCGTGACGGCCGCCGTCCTCATCCATCGGGGGGCGACCTACGCACTACCGACCATCGTCGGCGGGGGTACTGCGGCGGTGCTGGCCGACCGCTAACGGAACGCTAACGACGCGTTTAAACCCCGCGCCGAGCGTTTTGAAAGCATGGCAACTCTCTACGACGTTCCGGCGAACGCGCTCATCGAGGCCGTCGCCGCGGAGCTTCCGGAGACGGTCGAACAGCCCGAGTGGGCACGGTTCGCGAAAACCGCCGCGAGCCGCGATCTCCCGCCCGAGCAGGACGACTTCTGGCGCACCCGCGCCGCGAGCCTCCTCCGACGGGTCGCCATCGACGGCGAGGTCGGCGTCGACCGGCTGAGGACTGCCTACGGCGGCTCGAAAGGTGGCTCGAACAGATACCAAGTCGCGCCGCCGAAATCCACCGAAGGAAGCGGTAAAATCATCCGTACCGCGCTCCAACAGCTCGAAGAGGAAGGGCTGGTCGAGACCGCCGAAGGCGAGGGTCGACGGGTGACGGGGGAGGGCCGGAGCCTGCTCGACGAGACCGCCGGCGACGTGCTCGCCGACCTCGACCGGCCGGACCTCGAACGCTACGCCTGACTCGTTTCTCTCGACACTCAGCGCTCGCGCACCACGACGAACTCCGCGAGGTCGCGGAGATACTCGGCGGCCTGCTCGTCGGCCACAGCGACCGAATCGAGTGCCGATAGCGCCGCGTCGGCCGTCCGTCGGGCGCGCTCGGTGCCTTCTTCGGGCGTGAGGTCGGTGATTTCGACCAGCGAGGGGCGCTCCATCGCGCTGTCCTGGCCCGTGGGTTTGCCCAGTTCGTCGGCGTCGGCAGTCGCGTCGAGCACGTCGTCGCGTATCTGGAAGGCCACACCCACGCCTTCGGCGTACTCGCCGAAGGCCTCGACCGTTCGGGCGTCGGCGTCGGCCGCCACCGCGCCCAGTTCCGCGGCCGCCCGGAAGAGCGCGCCCGTCTTCCGGCGCGCGAGGTCCATGTACTCCGCCTCGGTGGTGGGATGGGCGACCAGCTCCGTGGCCTCGCCCTCGCCGAGTTCGACCATCGCCTCCGCGACGACCTCCATCGCGCGTTCGTCGGCCGCAAACAGCGCGAACGCCTCGCCGAGTAGGCCATCGGAGGTGATGAGCGCCGGCCCGTACCCGAACGATGCCCACGCGCTGTCGGTACCCCGGCGGACGGGTGAGTCGTCGATGATGTCGTCGACGACTAGCGACGCGCTGTGGACGAGTTCGATGCCGACCGCGAAATCGACCGCCGCCTCGCTGTCGCCGCCGGCGGCCTCACAGGTCAACATCGTGACCGTTGGCCGGACGCGTTTCCCGCCAGAGAGCGCGGCGTGGGCGATCCGCGCGCCGAGCGTGTCGGGTTCGACCACCTCACAGACCGCTTCGAGGCGCTCCTCGACCAACGCCCGCCGACGTTCGAGGTCGTCCATTGCCCGATTTCAGGGCGGCATCTGAAAGTAGGTGACGGTCTCCCGTCTCGGGAGTCTCGGATTCGAGACGCGCGAAATCACCGGTTCGTGTTTCTCAGAGCTTTTGTAGCGCAACCACCAAATGTGGACGATGATTGCCGACGCACGGACCGATACCGAGCGCGAGTGGTGTCACGAGACCCTCGACGGGACGTCCCGAACGTTCGCCATCACCGTCGACCTGCTTGAGGAGCCGATGGCGACCCAAATCTGTGTCAGCTACTTGCTCTGTCGTGTCGCCGATACAATCGAGGACGCCGGCCACATCCCGCCGGAAACCCAGAGCATGTTGCTTCGCACCTACGACCGGGCGCTCGACCCCGACGACGACCTCGATATCGGGGCGTTCGAGCGAGCCATCGAGCCGTGGCTCCCGGAGGACGGCGGCGAGGACTGGCGAGTGGTCGCCAACGCGCCGCGGGTGGTTCGTGCGTTCGAGGCGCTCGCGCCCGACGCGCGTGCGGCGGTGCTCAACCCCATCCGCGAACTCGTCGCCGGGATGGCGCTGTTCGTCGAGCGCCACGCCGACACCGAGGGACTGCGCATCGAGACGGTCGCGGAACTCGAAGAGTACTGCTGGTACGCCGCCGGCACGGTCGGCACGCTCGTCACGAACCTGCTCGCCCGTGACGCCGCACCCGAACGGGTCAGCGAACTCCGCGAGACCGACCGCGCGTTCTCGCTGCTGTTACAACTCGTGAACGTCGCCAAGGACGTCAGCGACGACTACCGCGCGGAGAACAACGTCTATCTCCCCGCGGCGTGGCTCCGCGAGGAGGGTGTCGAACCCGAGGGGGTCTGTGAGCCGGAGAACACGACGGCGGTCGCGGGCGTCATCCGGCGCGTCGCGGGGCGTGCTGGGGTCTACGCCGACGACGCCCGGCGCTATCTCGACGCCGCACCTGAGACGAACGGCAACACGCTCGCGGCGTGGGCAGTACCCTACCTGCTCGCACTCGGCACGTTGCGCGAACTCGACGCGCGCGCCGAGGACGTGCTCCGGGAGGGTGGCGTGAAGATTCCGCGTGCGGAGGTGCTCGCCATCGTCGGACAGTTCGCCGGGGAGAGCAATCGCCCCTCGCTCGAAGAGTTGGCAACGGACGTCGCCCAACAGCCGTACCACCGCGTGGCGAACGACACCTGAAAACGAACCGTTTCAGACGTCGGGCTGGTCGCTCAGCGGCCAGGAAGAATCGCGTTCGCGGCGAAGTTTTAATCCCGGCAGGGCCGTAGGGAAGCGAGATGGCACAGCAGACTGCCCGCATCGTGCGCGACGGTGTGATGAGCGGCGAGCCACACATTGCGGGCCACCGCATCAGCGTCCGGCAGGTCGCTAACTGGGTTGAGGGGGGCGACCTGTCGGCGAAGACCGTCGCCGACCGCTACAACCTCGACATCGCGGACGTCTACCGCGCGCTGACGTACTACCACGAGCACCCCGCGGAGATGGCCGAAGTCAGGCGTCGCCGCGCCGAGCAGGAAGCACGCGCCCGGAAGCGAGCGGCGGTGACGCCAGAAGACTTCGAGCGAGCATCGTCGGGCGAGTTCGACGGAGCGGAATGACCTACCGCGTCCTCTGTGACGAAAACGTCGACCCGCAAACGGTTCAGTATCTCGAACGCGACGGTCACGACGCGACGCACGTCCTCACGGCTCTGCATGCAAGCGTCGACGATGCGACCATCGCGGACTATGCAGCCGAAAACGGGTATCTCGTTCTGACGAGCGACGCCGACTTCCTCGATTCCAATTCGTTTCCTGACGTGAACGTGCTCTACTTCCCGGACGACACCCATTCGAGTCACGACCTCGCGTCGATGGTCGCTGTGGTCGCGTCGTACTGCCCCGAACAAAGCGACTTGCCACGTGAATCGTTTCTCACCGAGAGGCTTCTGTAGGCGGTTCAGACCTCGGGCGGGTCGCCGCCGAACTCCTCGATGAGTGCGGGCACCACGTCGAAGAGGTCGTCGACGATGCCGTAGTCGGCCAGGTCGTAGATGGGCGCGCTCGAATCGTTGTTGATGGCGACGATGGTCTCGGCACCCTTCATGCCGGCGACGTGCTGGACGGCCCCCGAAATTCCGATAGCGATGTAGACCTCCGGCGTGACGACCTTGCCCGACTGGCCGACCTGTCGGTTTTTGGGCAGCCAGCCGTTGTCGACGATTGGCCGCGACGACGAGAGCGTCGCGCCGAGCGTGTCGGCGAGTTCTTCGACAAGCGCGATGTTCTCCTCCTCCTCGATGCCCCGACCGACCGAGACGAGCACCTCGGCCTCGGTGATATCGACGTCGCCACCGCCGACCTCCTGAAATCCTGTCACTGTGGAGCGCACGGCCGACTCGTCGATGTCGGCGTCGAATTCCTCGATGTGGGCGTCGCCGGTGCCCTCGGCGGGCGGCCACTCGCCGGGACGAATCGAAACCGCGACGTGGTCGGCATCGACCTCGACCACGGTTTCGACCTTCGAGCCGTACATCTCGCGGGTGACTGCGAGCGTATCGTCGGATTCGATGTCGATGGCGTCGGTCACCAGCGGCAGCGACAGACCGTTGGCGACGGCTGGCGCGTAATCGAGTCCGTTCACCGTATTGGGCATCAGCAGGACCTCGGGTGCGACTTCGTCGTAGAGCGCCTCGACGGCTTGGGTGTAGACGTCGTGATTGAACTCCTCGCCGTCGGCGACGGTGTGGACGACATCGACGCCCTCCCGATTGAGGTCGTCGGCGAACCCGTCGATGTCGCCGCCGATGACTGCCACGTGGAGGTCCCCGCCCGTGGCGTCGGCGAGGTCGCGGCCCGCGGTAACCAGTTCGAAACTCGCGTCGCGCAGGTCACCGCGGCGGTGTTCGGCGATTGCGAGGACGGTCATCCCTCGACCACCCCCTTGTCTCGCAGGAGGTCGGCGAGTTGGCCGGCCTCCTCGTCGGGACCACCCTCGAACAGCGTGGCGTCGCTTTCGGTCTCGGGTTCGTAGAGCTGTGTGAGCGCCACGGCGCTGTCGGTCACGCTTGCATCGAGACCCAACTCCGCAAGCGTCTTGGGTGCGATTTCCTTCGATTGGGCCTGTCGAATCCCGCGCAGGCTGGCATAGCGCGGTTCGTTGATACCCGTCTGAATCGTGAGCACAGCAGGAAGTTCCACGTCGGTGAGTTCCTCGACGCCGCCTTCGAGTTCGCGGTGGACCGATGCGGTCTCGTCGCCGGGTTCGTACTCCAGATGGTTGACGACGGCGGCCCACTCGAAGCCTACCTCCTCGGCCAGCGACACTCCTGTGGCCCCGAAGGCGGTGTCGTCCGATTGCACACCCGTGAGCACGAGGTCGGGCTGTTCCTCCTCGACGACCGCCGCCAGAACGTCGGCTTTGGTCTCGCTGTCGAGGTACTCGACGTCCTCCAAGTCGTCGTCCCAGACCCGGACGGCGCGGTCGACGCCCTTGGCGAGCGCCATTCGGATGGTCTCGTCGGCGCGCTCGGGACCGACGGTCACCGAGACCACCTCGACATCGTCGCCGGCCTCCTGGATTTGGACGCCCGCCTCGACGGCGTAGTCGTCCCATTCATTGAGATCGTAGTTCAGATACCGCTCGTCGATACCCAACCCATCGATCTCGAAGTCGTCCTCGACTTCGGCCACCTCCGCCACCGCGATGAGGACCTTCATGAACGTTTCACTCGCCGCGCGGATGTTAACGGTTCCGAAAGGTGCTACTCTTCCTCTGGCAGGCTGATGAGGTTCTCGCGCCCGATGCGGAGTTTCTCGACGCGGCCCTCCTCGGCCATCGCCGAGAGCAGTTGGGAGACCTTCGCGTTCGACCAGCCAGTTTCAGTGACGATGGCGGCCTGTTTCATCCGGCCGTCGTTGCGTTCGAGCAGCCGCTCGACGCGCTCCTCGTCCGAGAGCAGTTCGGTCTCGGCCGGTGTGGCCGCTACCGATGGTTCGCCGGCGTCACTCGCCGCCGCATCGTCGGTGGATGGTTCGTCGGTTCTCGACGCACCCGTCTCCCGCCGCGTCAGCGCGTAGGCCCCGACGGCAGCCATGAGTACGACGAGAGTGGTCCCGAGCGCCAGCGGCGGCAGCGACGCCAGCGGCCCGTTGTCAGGTGCAGGGGTCCGGTTCGCACTCGCACGACTCGTGAAGACGGCCGTCGGCGTCCCCGGCTGGAAGGTTTCCGGCCCGTTCCAGACGAGCGTGCCGTTGGTGAACCCGACGGGCGAGCGGGTGACGGTGTACCGCGGCGGCGACTCGATTACCAAGGTTTGATTCGCGGTGAGTCCCGGCAGCCACGTCCCGCGAGTGGTGTTGAACGCATCGCCGACGACCAGCCGCTCGCCGTTCGTCCGGGCGAAATTCGTCCATCTGAACCCGAGGACGAGCCGTCCGGTGTCGGGACCGCTCACGTTCTCGCCGACGATGGTCGCGTTTCGTGTCACGTTCGTCACGTTCATCGAGCGGCCAGTGACGACGCTCGATTCGTTGGCGGCCCGCCGGAAGGCCCCAATCGAGAAGCCGGCGCTGCCCTCTTCGAATTCCCGGCCGAGCGCCCGGAACGCCGTCGTGTCGTTCGCATCGTCGAGGACGAACGCCGTCGATACCCGGAATCGCGCGTCGCCGTTCGGCCGTGGATGGATGGCGATGGTCGTGTTGGTCGCGCCGCTCGGCGACCCGGCGTCCGTTCCGGGCGGCGTGGCCTGCGCTGGGCCCGGCGTGACCTGACCGGCCACGACCGCCGACATGGCGACGACCACGAGGACGACGACGAGCACCGCCCGGGAGCGCATACGGGTCGTGCTCGGTCCGACGCGAAAACAGTTTTCATCCCTGACCTGTTCGCCGACCGTTCTCGGCGGCGTGGTTTTTAATAGCAGGCAGCCGTTTTCGCCGTCAATGCATCGTGTGTTCGCCGTGGTGGTGTGTTGCTGTTTGCTCGCGGGAGCGGCCGCCGCGGTTCCGGGAGCCGGCGACGGCCCGAGTGCCCGGCCGGTATCGCCCGTGACGAACACGAGCGAGTATCTGACGATTACGCCGACTGCACTCGAAACGGCGTCGTACCGGCAGGCATCGCTCGACGTTTCGGGTGCGCTTGCGCTCGATACGCGCGGCCTTGCGGGGAGATATCGACAGCTCGTCCTCGACGAGCGCTTCGCCGCGACCGATTCGACGAGTGCGCGCCGCGACATGCTTCGGGCGAGCGCCGCCCGCATCGAAGCACGCATCGACGAGCTACGCCAGCGCCAGTCGGCGGCCGTGGGAAAGTACAACAACGGGACGATTTCGGCCCGGGAGTTCGTCATCGAGCTCGCGCGCATCGACACGGCAGCCGGACGGCTGGGGACGGCGGCCGACCGCGTGGCCGCGCGCGCGCGGTCGATTCCCGGCTCGACCATCGGCGGGCAGCCGGCGACGAGCTGGGCGCGCAACCGCCGCGTCGAACTCGGCCCGCTGGGCGGTCCGGTTCGTGACCGCATCGCCGAGACGCTGCGCGGGGAGAACACGGTCCCGCTCGATGCGGCGAATGCCCCCAACCTCGAAGGGGTCGAGGCGGGCCCGGACGAACGCCTCGAAGCGCTCGACCTCTACGTCGAAACCTCCGGCGAGGGACTCGTGTTGGCGACGGTGGACGAAGGGCGCTACTACCGCGAGGCGTCCCTTCCGACCGAACGAAACAACACCACAGGAGGCGAACTGACCGACATCACCGCCGCGCTCGACCGCGTGGCCGAACGCTATCCGTGGACGTGGAACCACTCGGTGACGACCGATTCGAGCGGCGACCGCCGGGCGGGCATCTATCGCTTCACGCTGTTTTACGACCACGGCCGGCTGACGACCCACCTCGACCGCCGCTCGGGCGAAGTGTTCGCCGAACAGCAGCGAAAACGCCTCTCGGGAGTTCCCACGACCGAGCCGGTGAGCGAAACCGCCGGCGACCTCCGCTTGACGATAAACCGCACCTATCCGACGGGACCGCTCGAACTCGCGCTCATGAATCGTGACGGCGAGCCGGTCGACGGACGCATCATCGTCGGCAATCGCACCGTCGGCCGTACCGGGACGGACGGCCATCTCTGGACGGTCGCTCCCCGTGGCTCCGCCCCGGTCGTCGCGCGGACGAACGAACGAAGCATCCGCATCGGGACGGACTTCTCGCCGGCGGCAAACCGGACGACACCCGCCCGAGCCATGGACGAACGTTGAAATAGCAAGCCATAGCCATCGCTCGTGTGTCCCGCCGTGCAGTTTCCCCGGTCATCGGCGTCGTCCTCATCGTCGCCGTCACCGTCGTGCTCGCGGCCGTCGTCGGGGCGTTCGTCGTCGGCGTCGGCGATGCGGGAAACGCGCCCGAGGCGGCCATTACGGCGAAATTCGGCAACGAATACCCGAACCAGATCAATCTCACCCATCACAGCGGTGACCCACTTGACGTGACCAAACTTACCGTCCGAATTTTTGTCGATGGCGAGCCACTCAAGCACCAGCCAGATGTCCCCTTTTTCGCTGGAAAAGGATTCAAATCGGAAACATCTGGGCCGTTCAACAGCAACACTGCGGATAAATCATGGACCGCCGGCGAAACCGCTTCGTTGACTGTCGCCAGCACGACGAACTCCCCGCAGCCGAGTGCGGGCTCACGGGTCACCGTCAAAATCTATTCCGAGGGAGAGGCGGTGACAACGGCGCGGGTATGACTACTCGGGCACGCGCGCGAGCGTCGTGATGGCCCGCGGACTGTTGGGTTTGGCCTGCTGGATGCGATGTTCGACCACGTCGAGGTCGGCCGCGGCGAACATCCGGTCGGCCTCCTCCTCGTCGTAGAACAGCATTATCGCGTCGGCTAGTCGGCCGAACACCGACGATTTCGGTGCGTCCGGGCCGACGACGAGGACGTTGCCGCCCGGCTCGGTGACGCGGCGGAACTCCCACAGGGTCGCCACGGGGTCGGGCCAGTATTCGATTGAGCCGGACGACCAGACCGCATCGAAAGTGTCGTCGGCGAACGGCAGGCGCTCGGCATCACCGCGATAGAACGCGACGGGACCATCCCTCCCGAATTTCTCGTAGGCGCGTTCGAGTTGGTGGGCGCTCTGGTCGAGACCGTGAACGCGCTCGGTGTGTTCGAGCAGGCCCTCGGTGGCGAAGCCCGTGCCACAGCCCACGTCGAGCACGCGGTCGTCCTCGTCGATGTCGAACAGCGAAAGCGCCTCCGTACGCATTGCGGCGTTCCAGACGAAGGGGTTGATTTCGTCGTACACCGTCGAGAGGTACTTGTAGAACAGCCGCGCACGCGCTTTGTCTTCGAGGATACCCATTGCCCCCGATCCGGTTGCCTGCGGGATAAACTCCCACCTTTTTAGACGGGGGCATCGCTCGCCTTCGGCTCGCTCAACCCCCAACCAAAAATCTGGACCAAAAAACCCCGCTCGCTCACTGCGTTCGCTCGCGGTTCGATTCCTGACCACACTACCGCACTGCGACAGCCACACCCTCCCCAACCGATTCGCTCGCTCCCGGCGGTCGCTCACTCATCCACCCTCGGAGCGAAGCTCCGATGAGCCTGCACTCACTTCGTTTGTGCAGACCTCGCGCGTTCTCCGGCCTGCGGCCGGATTCATCGCGCGCCACAGCCCCGCAGCACCGCCACAGCAGGTCTGCGATGACCGAGAGGACATTCGCAACTACCAAATAGCCGCTCACACAACCCTCACAGAAGAATGGCGAGACCAGAGGTTCTCGACCGAATCCAAGGTGCCGAACGGGAGGCCGAAGAGATAGTCGAGGAGGCCAAAGACGAGCGCGAGGAACGCATCGCTGAGGCCGAGCAGGAGGCCGAGGACATCCGCGAGGAGGCCCGCGAGGAGGCCGACGACCTCGAAGCACAGCGTTTCGAGGAGGCCCGCGAGGAGATCGACGCCGAGCGCGAGGACATCCTTCAATCGGGCGAGGAAGAACGCGATCAACTCGAAGCACAGGCACGAGAGCGCCGCGACGAAACAGTCGAGTACGTCGTCGAGCGCTTCGTCGAGAGGGTTCATGCTTAGGCCCGAGCGGATGAGCCGGGTGTCGGTCACCGGCGCAAATCGCGTGCTCGACGACGTCATCGAGACCGTCCACGACCTCCGGCTGGTCGACGTGACCGACTACGACGGCGAGTGGGAGGGGTTCGACCCCGGCGACCCCATCGCCGGCGCGGACGAGGCAGCCGAACGCCTCGTCACCGTCCGCTCGCTCCAGTCGATGCTCGATGTCGACCCCGACCGCGAGGCACAGTTGGAGTCGGTCGACGTCGAGGAGCGGCTCGAATCGGTCCGCGAGGAGGTCAACGCGCTCGACGACCGCGGCGAACAGTTCCGCGAGGAGCGTCGTACCGTGGACGAACGCATCGGCGCGATGGCCCCCATCGAGACGCTCGGCATCGACCTCGACCTCCTCTCGGGCTACGACAACCTCGAAACGCGCGTCGGCGAGGGCGACGAGAGTGCCGTCCGCGACGCACTCGATGCGGCCGAGGACGTCGCCCGCTACGAACTGTTCGCCGAGGGCGACGCCATCGCGGTGTTCGCCGAGCCGACCGAGGGCGAGAGCGATGTCCTCGAAGACGTGCTCGTCGGCACGGAGTTCGCGGCCATCGACGTGCCCGACGGCGACGGCTCGCCCGAGGAGTACGTCTCCGAACTCCACGCGCGCCGCGACGACCTCGACGAAGAGGTCGAGGACGTCGAGGGCGAACTCGACGCGCTCCGCGAGGAGCACGCCGACTTCCTGCTGGCGGCCGAGGAGCAACTCGCCATCGAGGTCGAAAAGCGCGAGGCACCGCTCTCCTTTGCGACCACGCAGAACGCATTCGTCGCCGAGGGCTGGATTCCGACCGAGCGCTTCGTCGACCTCGCCGAGGCCCTTTCCGAGAGTGTTGGCGAACATTGCGAGGTCGAGGAACTCGAACGCGCCTCCTACGACGGCGACGGCCGCCTCGTCGACCGCGAACCGACCGACGCCGATGAGGGCGGGCGAGGCGAACCGGAGACGGCCGCCGACGGCGGGGTCGAACTCGAAACCGACGGCGGCACCGCCGACGGCGACAGGCCGATGTCCGGCAGCGAGCCGCCGGTTGTCCAGGAGAACCCCGACCCGGTCAAGCCCTTCGAGCTGCTGGTCAACCTCATCGACCGGCCGAAATACTCCGAACTCGACCCCTCGGTCGTATTGTTCCTCACCTTCCCCGCGTTCTTCGGGTTCATGATCGGTGATTTGGGCTATGGAATCCTCTATACGGCCATCGGCGGTCTCGTCTACACCCGCTTCGAGAGCGACGGGATTCGCAGCCTCGGCGCAATCGCGCTCTGGGCGGGCGGGTTCACGATGCTGTTCGGGATTCTCTACGGCGAAATCTTCGGCTTGCACCTCGTGAGCGAGTACCTCTGGGGCGGCCACCCGCCAATCGAGAAGGGGCTGTCGCCGGCCGGCATCGAGTGGGCGCAGCTCTGGCTCGTCGTGAGCCTGCTGGTTGGATTGGCGCACATGACCGTCGGCTACCTCATCGGCTTCGTCGAGGAGCTATCGGAGGGACTGCGCACGGCGGTGCTCGAATCCGGCTCGTGGCTCATCCGGATGCTCGGCATCTGGATATGGATATTCAGCGAGTCGGCCGCCGCGGCCAAGCCCGAGTTCCTCTTCACCGTCTTCAACGGCGAGCCGTTCGCGCTCGGCTTCACCGGCTTTTCGGCGACGGTCGGTATCGTTGGGCTGGTCGGGGGATTCCTGCTTGGCGTCGTTCTCTTCATCATCAACGAGGTGAGTCATTTCGGCGTGCTGCCGGGCATCGTTTCGGGCGCGCTCGAAAGCCTCCAAGTGCTCGTGAACGTGCTCTCATACACGCGTCTCGCCGCAGTCCTGCTGGCGAAGGCCGGGATGGCGTTCGTCGTCAACCTGCTCTTCTTCGGGGCCTACCGTGAGGGTCCCGCGGGCGCACAGGAGTTCCACTTCCTGCTCGACCACGGTCCCAGCTACGTCGAGGGTCTCGGTCCCGAGGCCGAGCTGATGTTCCCCGGTCTCATCCACATGGGCATCATCGGCGTGCTTGGCGGCATACTGGTCTTCGTCTTCGGCCACGTCGTCGTGCTCGCGCTGGGCATCACCAGCGCCGGCTTGCAGGCCATCCGCCTCGAATACGTCGAGTTCCTGAACAAGTTCTACGAGGGCGGCGGCGAGCGCTACAGCCCCTTCGGCCACGAGCGCAAACACACGACCGAAAACTGACCGTTCGACCCCGTTTCGGGGTGTCACTCGATTTCCCATAGTGTGCTGTGTGGCCTTATGAGCCTGTCCATCCGTGGTTGATGGAATTTTTTGGGAAGCTTTATGAATCCAGTAGCGGGAGTAGGCACTGTTCGGAAGCAAGCGAACACGCAACGGAAAACCCATGATAGGACTCGAACTCACGGCTGCGTTTATCGACGCGATGGTACTGCTTCAACAAGGCGGCAGTCCGGCGATCACCGGGACCGGACTGGCGGCGCTCGGGGTCGGGCTGGCCGGCTTTGGCGCGGGGTATGCCGAGCGCGGCATCGGTGCGGCCGCAATCGGCGCGCTCGCCGAGGACTCGATCTCGTTCGGTATCGCGCTGGTGATGACCGTGCTCCCGGAGACGATTGTGCTCCTCACGCTGGTCACGCTGTTCTTGCAGTAACGCCTTCCAACCAATGAGTCTCGATACGGTCGCCGAAGACATCAAAGACGACGCCAGGGAGCGCGCCGAGCGCATCGACGAGGAGACCGACGAGCGCGTCGAGGAAATCATTTCCGAGGCCGAGGCCGACGCCGAGGAAATCCTCGCCGAGCGCGAGCGCGACCTCGAAACGCGCATCGAACAGGAGCGCGAACAGAAACTCTCCAGTGCGAAACTGGAGGCCAAACAGAAGCGCCTCGAAGCGCGCCGCGACAGCCTCGCCGAGGTTCGCGACCGTGCCGAATCCGCAATCGCGGACATCGCCGGTGACCGGCGCGAGGAGCTGACCCGCGAGCTGCTCGACGACGCGGCGGCGGAGTTCGATGAGGGTTTCGTCGAGGTCTATGGTCGCGACGACGACGCCGACCTCATCGAGTCGATTCTCGACGACTACGAGGACTTCGAACGTGCTGGGTCGGTCGAGTGTCTCGGCGGCATCGTCGCCGAGAGCGAAGCCTCGCGCGTGCGGGTGAACAACACCTTCGACTCGGTGTTCGATGCGGTCTGGGACGCGGAGTTGAAAGCAGTCAGCGAACGACTGTTCGACCAATGAGCACGCGAACGAACGCATCGAGTTCGAACTACGAGTACGTCACCGCGCGCGTCCGCTCGCGCCGGGCGAAGCTGTTCGACGAGGACGATTATCGCAAGCTGATTCGGATGGGACCGGGCGAGATCGCCCGATTCATGGAAGAATCGGAGTACGAGGAGGCGATGAACGCCCTCGGCGCGCGGTACTCCGGGGTTGACCTCATCGAGAACGCCCTCCACCGGAACCTCGCGAACCACTTCGACGACCTGCTCCGGTTCGCCGAGGGACCGCTGTACGACTACATCGCGCGCTATCTCCGTCAGTTCGACGCATGGAACATTAAAACTGTCATGCGCGGGCTGTATTCCGAGGCCGAGCGCGAGGCGGTCGAGACCGACCTCATCCGCGCCGGCGAGTTCTCGGATGAGCGCATCGACCGCCTGCTCGGCGCGGAGTCGATAGAGGCGGTCGTCGATATGCTTGCGGACACGCTGTTCGGGGAGGCACTCGCCGAGGCCTACGGCGATTACGAGGAGCGAGCGGTGCTCGTCCCGCTCGAAAACGCCACCGACCGGGCGTTTTACGAGGCGCTCATCGAGGACCTTCCTGCGGAACCGAACCGCCCGACGCAGCTGTACATCGATTTCCTCGAAGCCGAAATCGACTTCCGGAACGTCGAGAACGCGCTGCGGCTCTCCCGGAGCGGCGCGGACGTCGACCCCGCCGAATACTACATCGACGGCGGGCGGCTGTTCGAGGAGGAGGAGGAGATTCGTGGATTGGTCTCGAACACCGACGAACTCGTCGCGCGCCTGCGCGAAGGTCCCTACGGCGACGATCTCGATGCAGCGCTGTCCGAACTCGAATCGGCCGAGAGCCTGCTGGGTGTCGAGCGCGCACTCGACCGGGCGCTGCTCGAATACTCGCGAAGCCTCTCGAATCGCTATCCGCTCTCGGTCTGTCCGGTCTTTGCCTACGTGCTGGCGAAGATGCGCGAGGTGGACAACGTCCGCGCCATCGCGCGCGGCAAGGAGGCGGGGCTGGACCCCGAGACCATCGAGGAGGAGCTGGTGATGGTATGAATCGACAGGCCGAAACGGGTGGCGTTCACAGTACCAGCCCATGAGTCAGGAGATAGCCGTCGTCGGCAGCCCGGAGTTCACGACGGGCTTTCGACTCGCGGGCGTCAGAGCCTTCGAGAACGTGCCCGACGACGAGAAGAGCGAGGAACTCGACGCGGCGGTCGAGCGCGTCTTCGACGACGAGGACATCGGCATCGTCGTGATGCGCGAGGACGACATGGAACATCTCTCGCGGGGGGTGCGAGAGGACGCCGAAACGAGCATCGAACCCACGCTGGTGACCCTCGGCGGCGAGGGAGCCGGCAGCGGCGGACTGCGCGAGCAGATCAAACGCGCCATCGGCATCGACCTGATGGACGACAGTTAATTTATGAGCCAGGCAACAGATACACGGACGGACGAGGACGGCACGATTGCGAGCGTGAGCGGTCCGGTGGTGGTGGCGACGGACCTCGGCGCTCGGATGAACGACGTGGTCTACGTCGGCGAGGAAGGGCTGATGGGCGAGGTCATCGAGATCGAGGGCAACCGGACGACGATTCAGGTCTACGAGGAGACCTCGAACGTCGCGCCGGGCGAACCCGTCGCGAACACCGGCGAACCCCTCTCGGTAGATTTGGGTCCCGGGATGCTCTACTCCATCTACGACGGCGTCCAGCGCCCGCTCGACGTGCTCGAAGACCGGATGGGCGCGTTCCTCGACAGGGGTGTCGACGCGCCGGGCATCGACATGGACGAAGAATGGGAGTTCACGCCCACCGTCGAGGAAGGCGACGACCTCGAAGCCGGCGATGTCGTCGGCACAGTTCCCGAGACCGAGAGCATCGAGCACAAAGTTCTGGTCCCGCCGGACTACGACGGTGGCGAGGTGACGAGCGTCGTGGAGGGCGCGTTCACCGTCACCGAGACGGTCGCCGAACTCGATTCCGGTGAGGAAGTCACGATGCACCAGGAGTGGCCGGTGCGCGAGGCCCGACCCACCGTGGACAAGGAGACGCCGACCACACCGCTCGTCACAGGACAACGGATTCAGGACGGCTTGTTCCCGCTCGCCAAGGGCGGGACGGCCGCGATTCCGGGTCCATTCGGGAGTGGGAAGACGGTCACCCAGCAAAGTCTTGCGAAGTTCGCGGATGCGGACATCGTCATCTACATCGGTTGTGGCGAGCGCGGCAACGAGATGACGGAGGTCATCGACGACTTCCCCGAACTGGAGGACCCGAACACCGGGAAGCCGCTGATGTCACGGACCTGTCTCATCGCCAATACCTCGAACATGCCGGTGGCGGCGCGCGAATCCTGTGTCTACACCGGGATTACCATCGCCGAGTACTATCGAGACATGGGCTACGACGTGGCGCTGATGGCCGACTCGACATCGCGGTGGGCCGAGGCGATGCGCGAAATCAGTTCGAGATTGGAGGAGATGCCCGGCGAGGAGGGGTATCCGGCCTATCTCGCCGCCCGTCTCAGCGAGTTCTACGAGCGTGCGGGCTACTTCCAGAACATCAACGGAACTGAAGGCTCCATCTCGGCGGTCGGCGCGGTTTCCCCGCCCGGCGGCGACTTCTCCGAACCCGTGACCCAGAACACGCTGCGTATCGTGAAGACGTTCTGGGCGCTGGATGCCGACCTCGCCGAACGCCGGCACTTCCCGGCCATCGACTGGAACGAGTCGTACTCGCTGTACCGCGACCAGCTCGACCCGTGGTTCGAGGAGAACGTCGCCGAGGACTGGCCCGACGTGCGCCAGTGGGCCATCGACACGCTCGACGAGGAGAGCGAACTCCAAGAGATCGTCCAACTGGTCGGCGAGGATGCGCTGCCGGACGACCAGCGGCTCACCCTCGATATCGCGCGCTACCTGCGCGAGGCGTTCCTCCAGCAGAACGCGCTCGACGACGTGGACGCCTACTCCGCGCCGGAGAAGACCTACCTCATCATGCAGGCCATCAAGACCTACAACGACGAGGCGTTCGCGGCGCTCGACGCCGGGGTCCCGGTCGAGGAGATAACGAGCATCGACGCCGCACCGCGGCTGAACCGTATCGGCACCACCGAGGAGTACGAGGAGTTCATCGAGGACATCGAGACGAACATCGAGAGCCAGCTCCGGGAGAAGTACTAGACTACCACAGCCAATGAAAGAATACCAAACTATCGAGGAGATCAGCGGACCGCTCGTCTTCGTCGAAATCGACGAGCCGGTCGGCTACGACGAGATCGTCGAGATCGAGCTGCCGAACGGCGAACAGAAGCGCGGGCAGGTGCTCGAATCGAGCGAGGAGTTCGCCTCGATTCAGGTCTTCGAGGGCACCGGCAGCATCAACCGCGAGGCCTCCGTTCGCTTCCTCGGCGAGACGATGAAGATGCCCGTCACCGAGGACCTGCTCGGGCGCGTTCTGGATGGGTCTGGCCGGCCAATCGACGACGGCCCGGAGATCGTCCCCGAGGAGCGCGAGGACATCATCGGCTCGGCCATCAATCCCACCGCGAGGGAGTATCCCGAGGAGTTCATTCAAACTGGTGTGTCGGCCATCGACGGGATGAACACCCTCGTGCGGGGTCAGAAACTGCCCATCTTCTCGGCGTCCGGGCTGCCGCACAACGACCTCGCGCTCCAGATCGCCCGGCAGGCGACGGTGCCCGAGGAAATCGAAGCGGATGACGGCGAGGGCGGCGACGGCGACGAGGACGGCTCGGAGTTCGCGGTGGTGTTCTGTGCGATGGGCATCACCGCCGAGGAATCCAACGAGTTCCTCGCGGACTTCGAGCGCACGGGCGCGCTCGAACGGTCGGTCGTCTTCTCGAACCTCGCCGACGACCCCGCCGTCGAGCGCCAAATCACCCCGCGGCTCGCGCTCACGACCGCCGAGTATCTCGCTTTCGAAAAGGGCTATCACGTGCTCGTCATTTTGACGGATATGACGAACTACTGTGAGGCGCTGCGACAGATCGGTGCCGCCCGCGAGGAGGTGCCCGGTCGGCGTGGCTATCCGGGCTACATGTACACCGACCTCGCCCAACTGTACGAGCGCGCGGGCCGCATCAAGGGCCGCGAGGGGTCAGTCACGCAGATTCCCATCCTGACGATGCCCGGCGACGACGACACGCACCCGATTCCCGATTTGACTGGGTATATCACCGAGGGTCAGATCATGATGGACCGCGACCTCAACTCGCAGGGGATTCAGCCGCCGGTCAACGTCCTGCCGAGCCTCTCACGCCTGATGGACGACGGTATCGGCGAGGGTCTGACCCGCGAAGACCACGGCGACGTCTCCGACCAGTTGTACGCCGCCTACGCCGAAGGTGAGGACCTGCGCGACCTCGTGAACATCGTCGGCCGCGAGGCGCTGTCCGAACAGGACAACCGGTATCTCGACCTCGCCGACCGGTTCGAAAACGAGTTCGTCGATCAGGGCTACGACAACGACCGCGACGTCGAGGAGACCCTCGACATCGGCTGGGACCTGCTCTCGACGCTCCCCAAGGAGTCGCTCAACCGCATCGACGAGGACCTCATCGAGCAGTACTACCGCGAGGACGCCGGTGAGGCGGATCTGACGGACGAGGAATCGACGAGCGAAGAGGACGAGAGCGCGGTCGAGTCCGAGGCCGAAGCTTAAGGACCTCGGTCGATTAGCTTTTTCCAATGGCAAACGACGTCAAACCCACGCGAAAGGAGCTGATGGCCATCGAGGACCGTATCGACCTCTCCGAGCGCGGCCACGACACGCTCGAACAGAAACGCGACGGGCTCATCATGGAGTTCATGGACATCCTCGACCAAGCCCAAGACGTGCGCTCGGGTCTCGGCGAGGACTACGAGCAGGCCCAGCAGACCATCGACATGGCGCGGGCGATGGAGGGCGACCTCGCGGTGCGCGGGGCGGCGGCAGCGCTCAAGGAACACCCCGAGATAACCATCCAGTCGAAGAACATCATGGGCGTCGTCGTGCCCCAGATCGAGTCCTCGAAAGTGAAGAAGGGCCTCGACGAGCGTGGCTACGGCATTCTGGGAACGAGCGCCCACATCGACGAGGCAGCCGACGCCTACGAGGACCTCATCGACTCCATCATCCTCGCCGCGGAGGTCGAGACCGCGATGAAGAAGATGCTCAACGAGATCGAGACAACCAAGCGACGGGTCAACGCGCTCGAATTCAAACTGCTGCCCGAACTCAGGGAGTCGCAGGAGTACATCGAGCAGAAACTCGAAGAGCAAGAGCGCGAGGAGATCTTCCGGATGAAGAAGATCAAGAACAAGAAAGAAGAAGAGGAGCGCGAGGCCCGCGAGGCGGCCACCACCGAAACCGAACGGCCCGAGGGCGAAGTCGCCGTCACTTCGGATTAATCGTCGGTGCGCTCGCTGTAGGCCGCATACCGCAGCAGGTTCATGCTCCACTCCTCGGGGAGGTCGGCGACGAGGTCGGTGACGCTTTCCTGTGTGTAATCGTCGTCGAGCAGCGCCGCGATGTGGTCTGCGGCCTTGCCGTAGGCGACGCTTTTCCCCTCGGCTTCGCCCGCGTCGCGTTCGCTCATGTCATCGGCGTTTTCGATGGCGTCGAGTTTGTGCATGCCGCTCAGCACGCGCAGTCGCAGCCGAACGTTCTCCAGATCCTTGCGGTCTGCCTCATCGAGCATTCTGCCCGCTTTTGTGCATCCCGGTGTATAAACGGTCCGTCAGAGGCCCTCGTAGGTCTCGGCCATCGTCGTGGCGAACTGGCCGTCCCGGTCGGCCGCCAAGACCACAGGGACGAACGGCTCCTCACGTGGCCGGAGGACGAACACCGCGAACGGCGGCTCGGCGCTCGCGGCCAGCCGGTCGATGAGCGGTTCCAGCGGCGTGATGCCGTCGGCGAACTCCTCGTAGAGGTCGCGCTGGCCGGGCTGTTTGGCGAAGGTATAGACCACCCCGTTGGCCTCGTCGTCGGTGTTTCGCGTCGTCCGCGAATTCATCGCGTTTCCCTCGCGTTGTGCCTCCTGCCACGTCTCGCGAGCGACTTCGAAGATGCCGGTCGCGTCGTCGGCGAACGCGACTGTGGTGCGGGTCTCGACCTCGATGTCGGCGAAACGGGGCGTCTCGTTCGTCCACGAGAGCGTGGTGGTGATGCGGTTTCCCGGCTCCAGCCCCTCGACTGCCCGTCCGAGGTCGCCCTCGTAGCCCGCGGTCGTGACGTAGGTCGGGTCCTGCGTCTCGATGTCGAGCAGCAGTAGCTCCGCGGGGTCACGCGGACTGGCGAGCACGCGAAAGGTCCCGTTCGTCGTCGATTCCATACTCGATACTGACTCCGCGCGGTGAAACCGTTCACGAAGGGCTATGGTCGTGGCGGTCCGTCCGGAGGTATGCGCGTCGTTTCCTTGCTCCCGTCGGCGACCGAAATCGTCGCCACGCTCGGCATCGAGCCGGTCGGCGTCTCCCACGAATGTGACCATCCATCATGGGTGGCCGACAAACCTGCCGTCAACCGTTCGCGGGTCGACCCCGAAGCGTCGAGCGGGGAAATCGACGAGCAGGTACTCGCCGCCGAACAATCGGGAGGCGTCTACGACATCGACCTCGGCACTTTCGAACGCCTCGACCCCGACCTCGTGGTCTCGCAGGGCATCTGTGACGTCTGTGCGGTCGATGCGGTGGCAGTCCGCGAGGCCGTCGAGCAGTTGGGACTCGACTGTGAAGTGCTCACGACCGACCCCCACAGCATCGAGGACGTCTTCCCGGACATCCGTCGTATCGGCGCGGCGACGGGCACCGAAAACCGAGCAAGCGAACTCGTCGCCGACCTCGAAGCGCGAGTGCGGATGGTCGAGCAGACGGCCAGGTTGACCGACGACCGCCCGCGCGTGGCGGTGCTTGACTGGACGAATCCCGTGATGAGCGCCGGCCACTGGATTCCCGAGATGGTGGAGATGGCCGGCGGCACGTACGGCCTGACCGACCACGGCG
Source organism: Halococcus sp. AFM35 (assembly GCF_051195015.1). NCBI lineage: Archaea > Methanobacteriati > Methanobacteriota > Halobacteria > Halobacteriales > Halococcaceae > Halococcus > Halococcus sp. AFM35. The sequence continues at coordinate 184,460 of NZ_JBNTJU010000002.1, read as the reverse complement.
CAGCCTCGCGCCCGGTCGAATGGCGCGCGATTCGGGAATACGACCCAGAAATTCTCGTCGTCGCGCCGTGTGGGTTCGACCTCGACCAGACCACCGAGAACCTCGCTGACCTGACTGAACGGCCGGGTTGGGACGAGTTGACCGCAGTACGGGAGGGCCGTATCTATGCCATCGACGGCCACCAGTACGTCAACCGACCGGGGCCGCGGCTCGTCGACTCGCTCGAACACTTGGGAGGAGTGATTCATCCCGACGCCTTCGAGGACCCGCCGGCCGATGCCGTGCGTCCGCTGTCGGCGCTACCGGTCGAATCCTAGTCGGCGACCGCACACGAGCCGGCGTAGTCGATTTCGGCCATCGAGTCGATGCCCGCCGCGCCACAGACGGGACAGCCAGGGTTCGGCTCGATGGGGAGTTCCTCGAAACGCATCGCCAGCGCGTCGTAGGAAAGCAGGCGTCCGTCGAGGCTCTCGCCGATGCCCATGAGATGTTTGACCGTCTCGGTCGCCTGTATCGAGCCGACGACTCCGGGGAGGACGCCGAGTACGCCCGTCGTTGCACAGTCCGGCACCGTTCCCTCGGGCGGTGCTTCGGGGAACAGACAGCGATAGCACGGCGACCCCTCGGCGAAGGTCGTCACCTGCCCCTCGAAGCGGTAGATGGCCCCGTGCGAGAAGGGAATCCCGGCGAGCGTGCAGGCGTCGTTGACGAGGTATCGCGTGCGGAAGTTGTCGGAGCCATCGACGACGAAATCGTATTCGGAAACGAGCGTTGCAGCGTTGTCGGGATTCAATCGGTAGTCGTAGGTCTCGACCGTTACGTCGGGATTCAGGTGGGCAACGAAGTCGGCGGCGCTGTCGACTTTCTTTGCGCCGACGTCGCCGTCGCCGTGGACGACCTGTCGCTGGAGGTTGCTGCGCTCGACCACGTCGTCGTCGATGATGCCCAGCCGACCGACGCCCGCGGCGGCGAGGTACTGGATGGCCGGCGCGCCGAGACCACCCGCACCGACGACGAGCACGGCCGCATCGAGCAGCGACCGCTGGCCAGTCGGCCCGACCCCGTCCATGATGATATGACGCGAGTAGCGGTCGAGCTGGGTCTCATCGAGACTGAGGTCGCTCATACGTCTTCTACGTCGCCGACGGAATAAACGCGCGGGTCGGACGAGCGAATATCTACATTTATGACGGATGGATTTGTATGCCGACCCAGCATGCAACTGAATTCAGTCGCCGTCGCCCTCGTCACGGCTCTGCTGGTCGTGGGGGCCGGCACGGGCGGCGCGCTCGCCGCCACCGATTCCATCCACGCACAGCAGTCACCGACCGGCACGACCGACGCCAACACGGAAACGGGTGGCTCGGCAACCGGAACGAGCGGCCCGTCCGTCACGTTCAACGACCAGAACAGCAGCGGCGAGAGCGTGCTCATCAAATCCGCGACGCTCCCCGAAAGCGGGTTCGTCGCCATCTACGACAGCACCCGCTCGGGCAACGAAACGAACCAGGTCATCGGGGCCTCGTACCCACTCAGCGCCGGCACGTCGGACAACATCCGCATCCAGCTCGACCAGCCGATCAACAGCTCGAAATCACTGACGGCGGTCGTCCACACCGACAGCAACGGCAACGACCAGTTCGATTTCGTCGCTTCCAATGGCCAACAGGACCCACCGCTCACACAGGGTGACCGCCGCATCGTCGACATCGCACAGGTCACCGTCGAGGACTCGGGGAACGCCGGCGCAGCGACCGACACCCCGACCGGTGACGCCGCGACCGACGCCGGCGGTGAAGCGACCGAGGCTGGCAGTGCCGGCGGAGCCGAAACCAACGCCAGCGGCAACGAAAGCGGCGGCACGAACGGGAGCGGCGACGGCAGCAGCTCGTCCGGTCCCGGCTTCGGTCTCGCGGTCGCGGTCGTCGCGCTGCTCGCGGTCGCGCTGCTCGTGACGCGGCAGAACTGACCCCGGACGCTTTCGCCCGAGCGGTCGTCCGCTACCGCAACGCCGATAGTCGCCCCTCGTCAGGTCCGAGTATGTCGGACGATGCGGGCCCCGGTAGCCACGACCCCTCATGCGAAGCGGACGACCACTCGGAACTGCTCTCGACGCTCGACGCCCACGACCTCGCGGTGTCCGTGACACCCGACGAGGCGACCGACGGCGACGGTTTCGACTTCGACGCCACGGCCGACCCGGCCGAGACCTTTCCGCAATCGGTCGCAAGCGGCGGGCCGACACCGACAGGCGTCATTCTCTGGACGCGTCTCGCGCCGGCGGTCTTCGACGGCGGCACGGTGGGCGTCGAGGTCGCCACCGACGAGGACTTCGGGAACGTCGTGTACAGCGGTGTCATCGCCGACGACCAGCGAATTCGTTCCCACGATTACACTGTGAAGGTCGATCTCGACGGCCAACTCGCGTCAAATCGCGAGTATCACTATCGATTCGTCTACGACGGTGTTGCCTCCCGAACCGGCCGGTGTCGAACGCTCCCCCGGCCGGACGAGTCGCCCGAATCAGTTCGATTCGCCGTGCTCGCCTGTCAGAACTATCATAACGGCTACTACCCGGCCTTCCATCGCGTCGCCGAGGAGGACGTCGATTTCATCGTTCATGTGGGCGATTCCATCTACGAATCCAACGACGAGCGCTTCGCCGGTCCCTACACCGATGACTACGACCGCGGGACATCACTGCCGAGTGGCCACGAGCGCGTGCAGGGCTTGGCGGACTACCGCTATCTCTACCGCACCTACCGCTCGGACGAGTTCTATCAGGCGGCGCTCGAATCGCACACGCTCATCGTCAGCTGGGACGACCACGAGTTCGTCGATGACTTCTACTGGGACGACCGTCGGGATGCGCCCGCGGGCAATCATCCACGGGGTGACGACCCGGAGTTCATGACCGACCTCGTCGCCGACGCGATGCACGCATGGTGGGAGTACATGCCGGCTCGCGTGGAGTACGACCCCGAGGGCGACTCGTTGCAGGAGCGCTTTCGACTATGGCGCGACTTCGCCTTTGGCGACCTCGTGACGCTCGTCATGACCGACGAACGGCTGTTCCGCGACCCGCCGCGGGAAGCGATTCCCACAGTGGATAACGTCGGTCCCCACCGCGAACCGCCCGGCCGGACGATGCTCGGCGAGGAACAGCGCGAGTGGCTCATCGAGACGATAGCCGGTTCGGAATCGCTGTGGACGGTCTGGGCCGACGAGGTGCTGACGGTGCCCTTCCGCCTCGGCTCCGGCCCGCTTTCGGTCTACCCCGTCCAGGGTGGCTGGGACGGCTACACGCGCGAGCGCCAGCGAATCACCGAGGCAATCGCGGCGGCCGATGTCGATAACTACGTGACGCTCACTGGCGACATGCACTGCTACGTGGCGGCCTACCAACAGAGTTCCTATCCGGGTCGGGTTTCCGGCGGGGCGGGCGTCGCACCGGGCGAGCGCATCGGCGTCGAGTTCATGACGCCCGCCATCACGTCGCTCAACATCGCCGAAGCGCTCCGGCTCACGCGCGGCTGGCGCGGCCGACTCACCGAGTCGCTACTGACGTGGCTCGTCACGAAGATGAATCCGCATATCGAGTTTTTCGACAGCCACAACTGGGGCTACTCCGTCGTCGAGTTCACCCGCGAGGACTGTACGTACGTCGGCTACGCCGTCGACAAGACGACGGACGCGCCGGATGCAGAGCGCTCGGTCGTCGCCGCCTACCGAACTCCCGAAGGTGTCGTGGACCTCGAAGACGTGACCGACGAGTACCGCGAGTAGCCACATCCGCTTCGAATGCCACGAGGATTTCGGCCGCTCGCTGCCGCTCACCGGGGAATTATGGGCCCTGTCGGATTCGAACCAACGACCACTCGGTTATGAGCCGAGCGCTCTCACCACTGAGCTAAGGGCCCGCCCACGGGCACAGTCGTCGATGGTGGCATAAAAGTGCGTCTGTTGGCGAAACCGAGACCGCACACCGTACTGGAACCGCTCCACGAGTTCGTCAGGCTTTAGCCCGCGCTGTCGTGAGGTACGCCTCATGGGTCCACGTTTTCGTAGAAGTTCGACACCGTCGTGAGACACGGCCTCACGGGTCGTCAGACCGAAGGTCCGACGCCGCCGCCAGGGCTCGAACCTGGGACAACCTGGGTAACAACCAGGTGCTCTACCAACTGAGCTACGGCGGCTCCGTTTGCATGAAGCGGGAGTTCGTTCATATCGGTTTCGCTTTCGACCGACACGCTTTCGCCCCGGCGGCGCGGGAAGAACGACATGGCCGACGCCCTCGATACACTCCTCGCGGCGGTCCGCGAGCGCGTCACGCCCGACCCCGACGAGCGCGCCCGCCTCGACGCCGCGACCGCCCGCCTCGACGAGCGCGCCGCGGCGGCCATCGAGGACCTCCCTGTCGCAGTCGACACCTTCCACGTCGGCTCGACCGCCCGCGGGACGTGGCTCCCCGGTGACCGCGACATCGACCTGTTCGTACGGTTTCCCCCGGACCTCCCGCGCGAGGAGCTCGAACGCCACGGACTCGCCATCGGCCACGCCGTCCTCCCCGATGGCCACGAGGAGTACGCCGAACACCCCTACGTCACCGGCACGTTCGAGGGGTTCGCCGTCGACCTCGTGCCCTGCTATCGGGTCGAAAGCGCGACCGCCATCCGTTCGGCGGTCGACCGCACACCCTTTCACACCCGCTATCTCGAATCGCACCTCGACGACGCGCTCGCGACGGACGTCCGTGTGGCGAAGCGCTTTCTCTCCGCCGTCGGCGTCTACGGTAGCGACCTCCGCACCCGCGGGTTTTCGGGCTATCTCACCGAGCTGCTGGTGCTCGAACACCGCGGCTTTCGAGAGCTCGTCGAAGCGGCCGCCGACTGGACCCCACCCACGCGCTTCGACCCGGAAAGCCACGGTACGCGGGACTTCGACGACCCGCTCGTGATGGTCGACCCCACCGACCCCGAGCGCAACGTCGCGGCGGTGCTCTCGACGACGAACCTCGCACGCTTCCAACACCACGCGCGCCGGCTGCTCGCCGTCCCCGACGAGAGTCACTTCGAAGACGACCCGCCGGCACCGCTGTCGGTCGCGGACGTCCGACGAGAACTCGACCGTCGTGGGACGACGCCGGTCGCCGTCCGCTTCGACGCACCCGCCATTGTCGACGACCAGCTCTATCCCCAACTCGAAAAATCCCTCGCGGGCGTCCACGCTTCCCTCGACGAGCACGGCTTCGACGTGGTTCGCTCGCGGGCGTTCGCCGAGGAGACGGGAGTGCTGTTCTACGAACTCGCCGTCGCCGAACGTCCACGCATCGAACGTCACGTCGGCCCGCCGGTGGGCGCGCGCGGACACGCCGAGCGCTTCTACGAAACGTACGCGGACGCCGATTGTTATGGCCCGTTTGTCGACGGCGAGCGATACGTCGTCGAGCGCGAACGCGAGTTCCACACCGCGCGCGAACTCCTCGAAGGCGGTCTCGACGGCGTGGCGCTCGGGGCCGATATCGAGCGGGCGCTCGAAGATGGGTACTCGGTGCTCGTGGACGATGACGTCCCCGCTCTCGCCGCGGAGTTCGGCGGCGAACTCGCCGATTACTTCTCGCCCAGCCCGTGAGCCGTCCGCACGTCCTCGATGACCGACCGCAGCCGGCCGTCGACCTCGCCGTCGGGTGTGACCGGCTCGTAGCCGTCGAAGACCTCGTTCACCTTCTTGATGCTCTCCGAGAGGGTTTCGAGACCGTAGCCACCTTCGAGGACGAACCCCAGCCCCGCTCCGCAACGTTCGGCGAGCGCGCGAACGCGGGCGGCCAGCACGCCATACCCCTCCGTCGAGACCTTCATCCGTGAGATGGGGTCGTGTTCGTGGGCGTCGAAGCCGGCGCTCACGAGCAACAGGTCCGGGTCGAACTCGGCGAGTAGGGGCGTAAACACGTCGTCGACGGCGGCCAGATAGGCCGCATCGTCGCCGCCGGCCGGGAAGGCTACGTTCGCGGTGGTTCCCTCGCCGTCGCCCGTCCCGACCTCGTTCGCTTCGCCGGTGCCCGGATACAGCCCGCGCTCGTGAATCGAACAGTAGAAGACGTCGCTGCGGTCGTCGAAGATGTCCTGTGTCCCGTTGCCGTGATGGACGTCCCAGTCGAGAATCGCGACTCGCTCGGCACCGTCGTCGAGAACGGATTGGGCGGCGATGGCGGCGTTGTTGAGAAAGCAAAACCCCATCGCGTCGTCGGCGACGGCGTGATGGCCGGGTGGCCGCCCGATGGCAAAGGGCGTCTCCCGTCCGTCAGCGCCATCGAGTGCCTCCTGTGCGCTCCAGACGGCCTGTCCGGCGCTCGCAAGCGCCGCTTCCCACGTGGCCTCGACGGCCACCGTATCGGGGTCCCACTGGCCACCGCCCTCGGCGCAGAACTCGCGGAACCCCTCGACGTAGTCGTCGTCGTGAACAGCGCAGGCCTGTGCCTCGTCGATGGCGTCGGCCTCGACGTACGCGATGCCGTGGCGCTTGGAGAGACCCTGACGAATCGCGCGCAGGCGGTCCGGACTCTCGGGATGGCGCGGGCCGGGGTCGTGGTCGAGACAGTCGCTCGAATGGCCGAACCTCATTTCCACAGCCCCACTATCCGGGTCACGACGCCCCCCCGGACGCGTAGTACGGTTCGAGTTCGAAGTAGGTCTCGACGTCGGCGAGCGTTATCGTCCGCCGGCCGGCGTGGCGCGCGAGGACGGCCGCGGCCGCCGCGACCCGTCCCGCATACGTTTCGAGGATGCCCGCGAGCGCGACCCGCGCGTCCATCGAGACGCGATAGCGCTCGTCGATGTCGAGCCGGGCGATGCGGTCGACGGGCGCGACCGGGAGTTCCGGGTCCGCCGAGCCATCGCCGTCGAAATCCGCCACGCGCAGCGTCTTTCGGTCGTCGTCGGTCGCCCGTTCTGCGGCCTCGCTGGCCAGCCGTGCGCCCCGCCGCTGAATCCGGCGTGCGAGTTCCTCGGTGGCCTCGCTGCTCACACGCAACGAGCCCGCATGCCGCCGGATGACGGCGTCGACCGGGGCGAACGGGAGCTCGACACTCATGGGCATACGGGGGTCTGTTTCGCTCTTAAGCGTTTCCGTACCCACAGTCAGAACAGTTCCTCGGCGTCGAGTCGGTCCTCCGTAACCGGGCCACGAGCGGTGAGTTCCTGCCCGAGATGCACACTCGTGTCCGTCTCGACACGCATCGTCTCGCTACCGTTGTCGAGGACGACCGGGTCGCCGGCCTGGACGACCGTCCCGGTGAACTCCGTCGGTCCCTCGCTTTCCCCGTCGTCTCGTTCGTCGGTTGCGTCTCCAGCATCGGATACGGTCTCCCCGCCGGCTCCGTCGTCGGCGAACGCACCAAGTCCGGCCGAATCGTCGTCTCCGTCGGCGGTCGCTGTCGATTCGCCGTCGATGGCGAATACGCTCGCGCGCCAGCCCGCCGAGGCTTCGAGGTCCTCGCGCCAACCGTCCTGAATTGCGACGTTCGCGAACTGGATCTCGTCGCCCGGGGCGATCTCCCTGTCCGCTTTCTCGCCCCAGAGCGCCACGCGGATGTCGCCGGTGTCGTCCTGCAGGCGGACGTTTCTGACCTGCCCCTCCGAGCCGTCGTCGCGCTCGAAGGTGCGTTTGGGGTCCGTCGAGCGGACGACGCCGCCGATGTCGACAGTCGTCTCGATCTCCAACTCCTCGATTGGCGTCGTCTCGGGGACGTACTCGACGTCGGCATCGACCGCTTCGAGCGTGCTCCGGGCGCTCAGGTGGACTTCGAGGTCGCCGTCGCGCTCGCGGACGTAGCCGTCGACGAGTTCGACGGTCGTGCCGGGAGCGAGTTCGTTCACCCGCTCTGTTTGATCGTCCCAGAGCGTCACCCGCACCCTCCCGGTTTCGTCGCCGAGCGTGAGGTTCGCCACCCTCCCCTCCGAGCCGTCGTCGCGCTCGAAGGTCCTGATGGAATCGGTGTCGAGGACGATTCCCGTGAGCGTGACGTCCGATTCGCCGAGGGAGAGCGCTTCGATACTGTCCGCGCCGTCGGGGTCGACATCGATTTCGACGTCGGCCGGTTCGGCGCGGTCAGCGCTCACTTCGATGCCGTTGTACCCCTCTTGCGGGCGACCCGCTATCTTGAGCACGTCGCCGACGTCGAGTTCCTCGACCGCTCCCTCGGCACGTTCGTCCCAGAACGCTACCCGAATCCTCCCCGTTTCGTCGGCGACCTCGACGTTGACGACCCGTCCGTCCTCGTCATCGTCGTCGCGCTCGAAGGTCCGCAGCTCGCCGATGCCCGTCACCTTCGCGGCGAATTTCGCCTCTTCCATGCCCGCCTCGACGTCCGCGACACCCTCGATCTCCCCGTCGGCGAGTTCGTGAGCGATGAGCATCGCCGCGGTCTCCTCGTCGGCAAGCCCGCCCATCTCCTCGACCTTCGCCTCGACGGCCTCGCGGAACGCCGTCTCGTCGAGATCGGCATCGAGATCCGCGTAGATATCCGCTATCGCACCCATTGGACGATTTGATACGCGGTGGCCGCTTAAGCGTTGTCGTCGCCGAACAGCCCGCCGCTTGCTGTCGATTTCATCCGTTTCTGTTCGCGCTCTACGTCCCCGGCACGGCCCTCACGGGGTCGCGGTCGTCACCGTCCGCTCGCCGGTCGCGCCGCGATGGACCACCGTCACCGATGCGGGCGGGCTATCGCGCCGAATCGTGAACCGATAGTCGATATCGACCAGCGCCATCGTGCAGGCTCGGCCAGTCGTGGCTGCGCGCTCGGTGGCGACCGTGACGACCAGCCCCGAGTCGCCCCCTTGGACCGATTCGAGCACCGCCGTCCGGCAGCCGTCCTGACCGACTATCGTCCCCTGCACGACGATGCGCGAGCCATTCCCCCGGAACGTCACACGCGTCGTACCGCCCACCGACGTGTTCTTCTCGCCGCCGGCCGGTGCGTCGGGAATCGGAATCGGCTCGCCGGTCGTTTCCGTTGCACCCGTCGTGTTCGTCGCTCGCGGCTCGTTCGTCGGCGACGTCTCACTCGGCTCCGTCGTCGCCGGCCCTGTCGTCGGTGCGGGACCCGCCGTGGTCGGCTCCCCATTCGCCGTGCGAGCGGTGTCGGTCCCGTCGGGCGACGACCCGTCCTCCTCACCATCGCCGCCGAGACAGCCGGCGACGGTGAAAGCACCACCGGCGAGGAACAGGTCTCGGAGCAACTCGCGGCGCTTCATGCCCCCACACCTGCCGGCGAGGATATGGCTCTTGTGGCGGGCCACAATCGTAACGGGTTTAACCGGCTGCCTGCTATCGGGAACTGAGTCCTGGTTGGGTAGTGGACTATCCTACTGGCCTGCGGAGCCGGTGACCGGAGTTCAAATCTCCGCCAGGACGTTTCCGCGGCACAAATCGGTGAGCGAAGCGACCCCCGAACCGCGTGGCCGCTGACGTTTTCGCCGTCACTGGGCGAAACGACAAACTGTTTGGCACGGCTCCGAGAACCGGGTATAGAAACCGTGAGCGACCGAACGAACACGACTGGCGGGACCCGGCGCGAGACGCTGGGGCTGCTCGCCGGCTTCTTTCTGCTCTCGACCGCGGCCGCAGCCTACGAAATCGCGCCGGCGAGCGTCCTTCCAGTCGTTCAGGAGTCGCTCGGTCTCGGCGCGAGCGCGGCGGGCTGGCTCATCAGCGTCATGTACGCGACCGCGGTCGTCACCAGCGTTCCCGCCGGCATCGCCCTCGACCGCTTTTCGGTGCGCAAAGCGGTCGTCTTCGGCACGCTCGCGCTCGTCGTCGCCGGTGTCTGGGGCTGGTATGCGGCCACTGCCGGGGCGTACCTCTGGCTGCTCGCCTCGCGTGTGCTCGGCGGCATCGCCTACGTCATTTTCTGGAACGCTGGCGCGAACGGGGTCGGCAGCGCCGTCCCGCCCCGATATCGGGCGAGTGCCGTCGGCGTGTTCACCGCCAGCGCACCGGTCGGGTTCGCGCTCGGGCAGTTCGGCAGTCCCCTCATCGAGAGCGTCGCCGGCTGGCCCGCAATCTTCCCGACGTACGCCGCCATCGGCGTCGTCGGCGTCGCCGTCTTCTTGCGTGCGACCCGCCGGCGCGTTCCCGGCGTCGAGACGGCCGCACCCGACCGGATGGCGCTGCGCGAACTGTTCACCAGTCCTGCCGTGTGGACGGTCTGTGTGCTCTGCTTTCTCGCCTACTCGCTGTATCTGTTCGTCAACACGTGGCTGCCGAGCTATCTCGTCGAGGGATTCGGCATCCCGCTGGCGGCGAGTGGCCTGCTCACCGCGCTGTTTCCGACGATTGGGGCCATCGGTCGGTCGGCCAGCGGCGTGGTCTCCGAGCGCGTCTTCGGCGGCAAGCGTCGCCCCGTCGCGGTGGCGTCGTTCGCCGTCGCCACGCCGGCCGTCGTGGCCTTCGCGCTCGTCTCGAACATCGGACTCGTCGTCGCCGCGCTGGTCGTCGTCGGCTTCGCCATCCAGCTCGTCACCGGCCTGCTCTTCTCGTATATCGCCGAAATCGTCCCGCCGGCGGTGCGGACCACGGCCGTCTCGCTGCTGACGAGCGTCGGCCTGTTCGGCGCGTTCGTCGCACCCATCGCCGCCGGCACCGTCATCGACCGTGCTGGCTATGGGTCGGCTTTCCTCGTCGCCGGCGGCGTTGCCCTCCTCGGCGTCCTCCTAGCGCTGCGTGCGCCCGAACCCGAGTGAACGCTGCGGTCGTCGTCAGCCCTCGATGTCCGCGCCGAGGACGTTCGTCTTGAGTGCGGTGATAGTCGCCTCGGCGTCCTCGCGCGAGTCGTATCCCGAGGGGCTGACCGCGAGCGTATCGCCGTCGTCATCGACCAGCCGCCAGCGCCAGTTTTCACCGTCGTCCTCGTAGAGGTCGAACGCCGCTTCGGTTTCCGACAGTGAGACATCGATGGTCGTCCCGCCCGGTCCCGGCACCTGAACCGTCTCCGGCAGCTCGACGTCGGTGCCTTCGGAGCGCCGTTCGCGGAGTTTGTTCAGACCGGCTTTCGCCCGGCGACCGTACCCGCTCGCGACGCCGACGGCGCGCTGGAGACGCTCGTCGTCTGCCAGCGACCGTTCGTCGTCGAGGACGCGCTCGACGCCACGGTCGAGCGCCGCTTCGATGTTGCTGCCGAGGACGGTCTCGCCGTCGCGGGCAAGCGCGATTTCGTAGCCGCGCCACTCGATGCCCTCGGCAGTCGCGTCGTCGCCGTCCAGTCCGTCGCGGCCGTATTCGACGGCGAGAAACGCCTCCGTGACGCCCGCCCCGTCGGTACTGTAGGCGACGTGGAGGGTGGCGTTCGGACGAACCGTGAGGGTGTATTCGTGGTCGCTCATGCGGCCGCTTCGACGGCGGCGCTTATCAGTGTTCATCCGGCGCTCGCAACCCACCCAGCCCACGGGTATTTATTTTCGTGCCACAGTACCTCGTCGTATGAACGCCAAAACGGGACTCGGCATCGTCATCGTCGTGCTCGGCGTCGTCGCCATCGCCACCGTGGCCGTGCTCGCGCCGACCGCGACGTGTACGCGGACGGGCGAGGCAATCGGCGGGCTGAGTCCGGTGCAGTTCATCGAGGTCGCCGACGGCGAAGTCGTCTATAGCCGCGACGGTGGTGCGAGCATCTGTTCGATTCCGCTGACTGTGCTCGCGGTACCGGGTGGGTTCGTCGTTGCCGGCGTCGGACTGTTCGTCCTCGGCTCCTAGCTCTCGCGGCGCTCGTAGAGAGCGAGAGCGACCACCGATATGACATCTTCTCCCGACGATTCGGCCGGGAGCGCCGGCGCTGGCTTGCAACGCACCTATCCGTGCTGGAGTCCAGCAATCAAGTATGGCTGACGACCTCGACATGGGCGCGCTCACAGGGCGTGAACAAGCGGCGCTCAAGCGGTCCAGAACGATGGCACGACTGCTCGACGAGGCGATTTCCATCCCCGGCATTGGCTACCGCGTCGGTCTCGACCCGGTGCTCAGCATCGCCCCGGTCTCCGGCGACGCCGCCGGCGCGGCGCTGTCGCTGTACATCGTCGCCGAAGCCGCTCGGCTCGGCGTCCCGCCGAAGACGCTGCTCATGATGGTCGGCAACGTCGCCCTCGACACGGTCGCCGGGTCGGTGCCGGTGCTCGGCACGCTCGTCGACGCCGTCTGGAAGGCGAACAAGCGCAACGTCGCGCTGCTCGAAGACCACCTCGCCGGCCGCGAGGACATCGCCTGAGTCACGTCGTAACGGATTCGAGAGCGATGAGGGACCATCTCCGTGCGGGCATCGCCATCTACAACGCCGGCAACCACCACGCCGCCCACGACGCGTGGGAGGAGCGCTGGCTCGACCTCGCGGGCGACGACGAGCGCTTTCTCCACGGTCTCATCCAGTTCACCGCGGCGGTCCATCACGCACGAAATCGCAACTGGCCCGGAACGACCGGTCTCGCCGAGACCGCCCGCGAGTACCTCACACCGCTCTCCAGCGAGTACCGCGACGTAAACGTCGGCGAAGTGCGAGACTCCCTCGCGGCGCTGCACGCCGACCCCGAACGTATCGAGCGCGCGCCGCCGCTGGCGCTCACCCACGAGGGCCGTGAACTCGCCCTTGCCGACCTCGATTTCGGCGCGAGCGCCGTCGCCGCGGCGGTGTTCGCCGAACACGGCGACTACGACGAAGCGATGGTCGAACGCGCCATCGGATACGCCCGCGCGGACCTCGATGCTGGTCGGGCGACCAGCCCGTTCGTGACGCTCGTGATGGACTTCGCACGCGGCGGGAACCGCGCCATCGTCCACCAGCGCCTCGCCGAGCACACCGACCGCCGCACCGCCCGCGAGCGCAGCGTCGATGGCCTGTTCGAGACCTAATACTCCGCGGAGTTGTCCTTCGGCTCGTAGCCGAGGACCTCGCGGGCGCGCTCCAGGGAGTAGTATTTCCGGTCGTTGTCGGAGATGCCGTAGACGATTTCGTAGCCGTAGTCGGCTTCGATGGCGCGCTCGAAGAGGTGGGCACAGTCCCGGTGGGAGAGCCACATCGCCTGTCCGCGCTCGTAATCCTCCGGCGGGTGATTCTCGGTGAGATTGCCGATGCGCAGGCAGACGACGTTTATCCCATGTTCGTCGTGGTAGTATCGACAGAGCGTCTCGCCGGCGGCCTTGCTCACGCCGTAGAGGTTGCTCGGACGCGGCAGTTCGCTGCCGTCGAGACGGAAGTCGTCGTCCGAGCGGTACATCTCGGGAGTGCGGTCGTCGGCCTCGTAACCGCCGACCGCGTGGTTCGATGAGGCGAAGACGAACTTCCCGACGCCGGCGGTTGCGGCCGCCTCAAGCACGGTGTGAGTGCCGTCGATGTTGTTTTCGAGCACGCTGTCCCACGGCGCGTCGGGTCGCGGGTCGCCGGCGAGATGGACCACGACATCGACGTCGGCCATCGCCTCGACCATCGCCTCGCTGTCGGTGATGTTTGCGACGAGGTAGATGTGTTCGGTGTCGCCGGTCGGCGGCTCGCGGTCGACGAGCCGCCAGTCGTAGGCGTCGCCGAGCCGGCCGACGATTGCGCGACCGACGCGCCCGGACGCACCAGTGAGTAACACAGTCGGCTCCCGTGGCCTCCCCGCCATTCGTGTGGCAATCGGGCAGGCACCGGTAAGTACCGTGCGGTTCTTTCGCTCAGGCCAGTCGCGCGAACGCGAGCGTCCCGCTGATGTTCTCGATGTAGATATCGACCACGTCGCCCTCCTGCGCGCCGGGGACGAAGATGGTGTACTTGCCCTGTTCGGCCACGCCATCGCCCTTGCGGCCCGTTCCCGTGATCTTTACCTCGTAGGTGCGACCCTCCTCGACGTCGGGGCGCTGTTCGGTCTCCTGGCTGCCGGTGTTCTTCTCCACGGGACGAAAGGCACCGCAGGCCTCACAGCGCAGCATCTGCGTGCGACCCTCCATCTCCAGTCGGGTGTCTGGCAGGCCACACTCCGAGCAGATGACGAACTCCTGGCTATAGCTGTCGATGGCCGCGTCGAAATCCGCCCCCGAAAACGAGCCGTTGTAGCGCGCACGGTCGCCGCTGAACTGCCCATTGGTGCCGAGTTCGCGCTGAATCACCCGATGGACGTGTTCGGCGTCCCGCGAGAGCGCGTCGGCGACGTCCCCGAGGTTCGTCAGTCGAGTGAACGCGCCGTCCTTCTGTGCCTCAGCGTCGGGCACGTCGAGGCGCGAATCACCCGTGTCGAGGTCCGGAACCGAATCCATCGCCCGGTCGAGGCTGGCTTCGTAATCCATAGCGGAACTGGGGTGTCCGCACCTAAATGGATTCCGTGAGAGTCCGCGACAGACTCGCTGGGCGGCCACGCTCTCGCTACCCGGATTTTACCAGATAACCGAACGCGGTGGCGCGCGATGAATCCGGCCGGCGACCGGAGAACGCGCGAGGGATGAGCGAAGTGAGGGCCAAAGCCCGAGCGAAGGGAATCGGTTGGGGAGGTATGTGGGCTGTGCGGGGCGGTGGTGGTCTCTCATTTTTGTCAGCAATCGCCGTCGGCGATGCGTTGCCGATACATATCGTTGTCCGTTAGTTTACGGTCGGTCGATTGCCAGCGCATTTGGTCAACAATCACGTACCATCCCCCATGAGCGATTCCGAGAACAACGATACGGGACCGACAAAAGCCGAGAGCGCGTGTTTCGAGGTGGGCATCAAGTTCGGCTCGCTGTATCACCAATTCGCCGGCACCCCCGTGAGTCCCGAGAGCGCGGCGAGTCTGGCCCGAGCGATGGAAGACGCCATCGAAAACCAGCCCCACTGCGAGTCGGTCACCGTCGAGATGGATGACGACGCACTCGCCGCGGCCGCCGACGGCGGCTACACCGAACTCACGGGCCGGTTCATGACCGTGAAAATCGTCGTCGCGCGCGAGGACCGAACCGTCACCGCGCGGATGGCGATGGACAACGGCTACCCGCTGATGGAAATCGAGTCGGTCGAAAATCGCTGAGCAACGGTGAACCACCCTGTCGAACCGGGTTTCACTTCCGCTTTCGGGCGCGCTTTTAAACCTCGTGCGGCACAATACCAACCATGAGCCAAGCGACGTTCGACGAGGACGACCTCTTCGACGAGGCCGCAGACGACATTCGGGCCGATGTGAGTGAGCACCTCGATGCGGCCGAGGCGGCGCTGCCCGCCGCCGAGGAAATCTGGGCGGTCGAGGCCGAGAACACGCTCGGGGTGCTCAACGCGCTGCGCTCGGCGCTCGATACCGGCGACGCCGCCGCACACCTCCGCGACGCGAAGAAGTCGTACATGATGGGCGAGCGCGCCGAGGTGTTCGCCGACGGCGACGAACTGGGCGAACGAATCGCGGCGCTCGACGACGCGATGGGTGACATCGAGGCGGCCCACGAGCACGCAAGCGAACTCGCGAGCACGGTTCCCGAACTCCGCGAGACGCTCGACGAGTTCCAGACGGCTGAAGACGACGCTGAGGCGAGCGCCGACGCGACCGACGGGAGCGAGGAAGCCGCCGAGTAGACGGTCAGGGGTCTCGCTCCTCGACGGCTTCGAGCAGCGTCACGAGCGCCGCCGTCGCCCGCTCCAACAGCTCCTCGCCACGCTCGGTGGTCGCCTCACTCGGGTCGCCCACCGCGCCGCTGTCGGTGAACTCAGCCGAATCGAACGCGAGGTTCGTCCCCGCGACCCACTCGCCCCAGCCATCGCCTGCACCCTCATGCGCGGCCTCGATGCGCTCGTCGTGGACGAGTTCCGGCTCGATTGCTCTGAGCATGGCGGTCTCGACCGGCCCGCCGTGGCCCATTCCCGTCGCGCCGATGGCGTCGAACCACGTGAACGGTACTGCGTACGCTTGCTCGTGGCGAGTCACGTCCGCACAGACCTCCCGCAGCGCGCCGACGTTGCCCCCATGGCCGTTGACGAGCACTATCCTGTTCCAGCCCTGTGCGGCGAGGCTCGTGAGTACGTCGCGGACGTACCCTCGGAAACTGTCGGGCGAGACCCAGAGCGTCCCCCGGAAATGGCGGTGTTCCTCGGCGATACCGACGGGAATCGCGGGCGCGATGACGGTTTCGTGTCCGTTTTCCTCACGGACCTCGGCCGCACCCGCCGCGACCGCGCGGGCGGTCAGGTGGTCGGTGCCGAGCGGGGCGTGCGGGCCGTGTTGTTCGGTGCTGCCGACGGGCACGACCGCGAGGTCCGTATCGAGGTCGTCGGCGTCGGTCCACGTCGCCTCGGTGAGGTGCATACGCCGGAGTGGGATGCCAACGGGTTAAAGCAGGCACAACTGATTTGGGCGCGCTCCGCACAGGTCGGGTATGGCCGACGAAGATGACACGCGACAACAGGGCGTCGAGTTCGGCGCGTTCGGCGACCGGATGGACTCGTTCGACTACCCCATCGACCACGACACGCTCGTCGACGACCACGGCGATGCCGAAATCGGGCTGCCCGACGGCAGCACGCGCCTTGCGGAACTGCTCGCACCGCTCCAGGACGAAGACCAGACGTATCAGGACGCCGAAGAACTCGAAACGATGGTTCTGAACATGGTCGGCGACGACGCGGTCGGCCGCGAGGGATACTCCGACAGAGGCACCTCGACCGAACCCGACAGCGGCGACGACCAGTCGCTTTAGTCGCCCGTTCCAGCTCCAGTCCGGGCCTGTCGTTGGGTCGCACGCTCGACGAACTCCTCCGGTAGCTCGTCGATTTCGCCGGCCTGGACGGCCCAGAGGTTCGCGTACAGCTCGTCCAGTTCGAGCAGCTCGTCGTGGGTACCGTGTTCTTTGACCCGGCCATCCTCCAGCACGACGATCCCGTCGGCGTCCTTGATGGTCGAGAGCCGGTGGGCAATCGAGAACGTCGTCCGGTCGGCCGTCAGCCTGTCGAGGCTGCGCTGGATGAGCATCTCCGTCTCGGTGTCCACGTCGGAGGTCGCCTCGTCGAGGACGAGGATTGCGGGGTCTTTGAGGATCGCCCGCGCGATGGTGATGCGCTGGCGCTGGCCCCCCGAGAGTTTGACGCCGCGCTCGCCGGCCATCGTCTCGTAGCCCTCCGGAAGATTTCGAATGAATTCGTGGGCTTCGGCTGCCTTGGCCGCCTCGATAATCTCCTCGTCGGTGGCGTCGAACGTGCCGTAGGCGATGTTCTCTTTGACTGTTCCGTAAAACAGATACGAGTCCTGACTCACGTAGCCGATGGACTGGCGCAGGCTCGACAGCGTCACGTCGCTGATGGGCTGGCCGTCGATACGGATTTCGCCGTCGTCGACGTCGTACATCCGCAGGAGGAGCTTCAAAACGGTCGATTTCCCCGCACCCGTCGGTCCCACGAGCGCCACCGTCTCCCCGCCGGCCACGTCGAAGGAGACGTCCTTTACTGTGCGTTCGTCGCTGTCGTAGCCGAAGTTCACGTCGTCGTACTCGACGCGACCCTCGGTAACGGCGAGGTCGTCGGCATCGGGGTCCTGATTCAGCCGGCTCGGTTCGTCCATCAGCCCGAAGATGCGCTCGGCGGAGGCGCGGGCGCGCTGATACATGTTGATGATTTGTCCAAATTGCGCCATCGGCCAGATAAACCGTTGTGTATAGAGGATGAAGGTGACGAACAGTCCGACCGAAAGCTCGCTGGTGAACGGACCGGGTGGTCCCTGAAGCACCCAGACGCCGCCGACGATGAACGTGGCGACGAAACCGACGCCCGCGATGACCCGAAGGATGGGAAAGAACTTGATACGAACCGTGATTGCGCCCCACTGGGCATCGTAATATCCTTTGGAGACGTCCTCGACGCGGTCGGATTCGTAGTTTTCGGTGTTGGTTGATTTGATGACCTGAATCCCGCCGAGGTTGTTCTCCAGGCGGGAGTTCATCTCGCCGACCGACGAGCGGACGTCGGCGTATTTCGGCTGGATGGCCTTGACGAACCAGTAGGTGAACCCCGCAATCAGGGGTACCGGAAACAGCGCGATGAGAGCGAGCTGCCAGTTGGTGAGGAACATTACGGTTGCAATGCCGACCACCATCGCTGCGAGCCGGAACACGGAGTTCATCCCGCCATTGAGAAACTGCTCCAACCTGTTGACGTCGTTCGAGAGCACCGACATCATCTCCCCCGTTTGCTTGTCGGCGAAGAAATCCATGTTGAGGCGCTGCATCTTGTCGTAGGTATCGGTACGAATCGAGTGCTGGACGTTCTGTGAGAAGGCGTTCCAGCCCCAGTTACGGCCGTAGTGGAAGCCAGCACCGCCGAAGAAGGCAAAGGCGGTGAGACCGGCGATGAGCCAGAACTGGCCGGTTCGGGACGCCGGCAGCCACGCCTGCGGAACGAACGCCAGCCCGAACGGCCTGTTCTGATAGAACACCGAGTCGATGGCGATACCGAGCAATAATGGGGGGAGGAGGTCGAGAACGCGAGCGACCAGACTCGCAAGCGTACCGACCGCAAAGGAGAAGGCGTTCTCGCGGCCGTACTCGGCGAACAGCCGCCGCATCGCGTTGTCGGTCCCCTCCCGTTGGTCCTCGAAGGGGTCCTCGTCGTCGAGAGAAAAGCTCATTATACAGATGAAACGGGTACGCACCTAAAAGGCTTCTCACACGCATGAAACACCCTCACACGGTCGAATCGGGGTGTCCATACCCTCAGCCAGAGCGGTTGATAGACACTCGATGGCCGACATCGATGCCATGGCGGTCCATCCACCCACGAGGGACTTCGAGAACGTACTTTCCTGTGCCGGTGCGTCGGATGTTCTCGCCGTCCTCGTTCGGGCCGGGTGCAGGGGCGCTCTCGATGGCGTTGATGCGGCCGTCAGCACCGATGAACACGATGTCGAGCGGGAACTCCATCCCACGCATCACGTAGGTGTGTTCTCCTGACTCCTCGTAGGGAAAGAGCATGCCCGAGCCGTTCGGGAGGGTGGCGGTCTCGGAGAGACCGACGATCTTCTGCTGGCGCGTCTCGGCGATGCGAACCTCGACGGTCCCCAGCACCTGTGAGCAGTTGTTCGTTATCGTGACCTCCGCGCGTTCGTACTCGCCAGTGTCGAACAGCGTCGCTGGCGGCGGCACCACGCCGGCGGCGACGGCCGTCGTCAGGACCAGCGCGACGACGGCCACCGCGAGCAGGACGTTGAGGACGCGCCCACGGTTCACACGGGAAGATAGGCGACCGGGAGCCTAAACGTTCCGACGGAGAGAAAGGGTTATTCCGCACGCAGTGGTTCCTCCGTTGAGGGCTCGTGGTCTAGGTGGTTATGACGCGGCCTTTACAAGGCCGAGATCGGTGGTTCGAATCCGCCCGAGCCCATACCGGACCGCGGCGAGCGGACGCGAGCCGCGTCCGTATCACGTAAGGGTGTCAATTGAGAAAGACGATGACCACGAAACCGGTCGTGAACACCACTGTGGCGAGTACAGCCAAGGCGAGCATCACCTGTCCGGAGGTCATGGCATGCGTTGGGCCGGAGCGACAAAACCCGTGGAGGTGTGCCGAGCGAAAGGGGTTTTGCCCGCCGCTGTGAAGCAACGGCGATGATATCCGGCTCGACCTGCCCCGAGTGTGGCGGCCATGTACGAACGCAGGACGGACTCGGCTACGTCTGCACCGACTGTGGGACCGAGTTCGACGTGGCCGACCTCTTCGTTCACTGACCGGGCTTTCGAAATCCTTTTTCGTTCGGTCGGCATCCGTCGAGATGAGCCGCCTTAGCTCAGACTGGGAGAGCACTCGACTGAAGATCGAGCTGTCCCCGGTTCAAATCCGGGAGGCGGCATACTTCGAGACCGTGAGCAACGCGAACGGTCGAGATGGAAACGCTGGACGGATTTGAACTCTGGAAGTCGCGCGCAACGAGCGAAGAGAGTGAGCACGTCTTCCTTCGGTTCAAATCCGGGAGGCGGCATCGCACTACAAATCTTCCTCAATCATCGTCGGCGTTCTTTTCAGTGCCACCGTCGGCGACCGTCACGTCACCACCGGTGAATCGCTCCATGTCCCGCGTCGCCGCGGCGCGAATCTCCGAGACGGTGAACGTCTCGCCCGAGGGAAGGGCGTAACTCACCCCGACGATTGTGACGAGCGCGGCGACCGTCGCTGGAACCGCCGACTCCAATGGACCCTCCCCGAACAGCGCGGGTTCGCCGAGGACGAAGTGCCAGAGGACGAATACCCCTCCCCCGACGACGAATCCGGGAAGACCGGCCTCGCGTTTCGTGCCGTCCCAGAGCATGGCGAGGATGCCGGCGAACAGCACCGACATGATTCCGAGTCCAATGCTCTCGACGGCGACGATGCGGATGCCGCTCAGTGCAACGAGCGCGGCCCCGATGCCGAAGGTGAGAATCGCTCCCCGGGTGACGCGGACGAGATGCGTCTCGGAGACGTTCTCGGCTCCGCCCCGAAACGGGATATACAGGTCGTTGACGAAAGTGGTCGCGCCGGCGAGCAGAAACGAGTCTGCCCCGCTCATCACGCCGCCGACCGCCGCCGCGAGCAACAATCCCGCAAACACGGGCGGCAGGGTGTTCTGGAGCGTCCACGCAAACGCCAGCGAGGAATCGATGGGCGCGTTCTGTGCGTTGGCGATGAGACCGGCGGTCGCGGTCAGTATTCCATATCCGGTGATGACCACACCCGAGAGGAACACACCATATTGGGCGACACGGGCGTTTTTCGCCGCCCACGTCCGTTGGAGGAGATGCTGTTGTGCGCCGGCCACAGTGATATAGAGCAGATACCAGCTGGCGATCTGGACGAGACCGACGCCGAACCAGTTCGTCCCGGAGGCGGGGAGCTGTGCGGTGACGGTTCCGATGCCGCCGGCGTTCGAGAGCGCTACCGGGATGGCGACGATCATCCCGAGGATGATGACGATGCCGTGGAAGGTGTCGGCCCACGCGACCGAACTCATCCCGCCCCAGACGGTGATGCCGACGAAGACCACAGTACTGAGCCAGAAGCCGATTTCGAGGGAGATATCGGTGACGGTGGCGATGATGGTGGCCATTCCGATGGTCTGGGCCGCCGTGAGCGCGACCTGTCCCACCAAGGTGAACACCGCTGCGAAGTATTTCGTGTAGTCGCCGAAGACCCGCCCCAGCAAATCCGGCGTGCTCACGACGTCGAAGGAGTAGAGAAAGCCGACGAACAGCGAAATGGTAATCCACGCGAGACCTTGGGTCATCGCGTACCACTGAGCGCTGATGCCCTCGATGAAGGCCGTCTGTGCGATGCCCATCGTGAGACCGCCGCCGACGAACGTTGCGAAGTACGTCATCGTGAACGGGAGCAAATCGAGGTTCTTGCCGGCCAGCGTGAAGCTCACGTAGCCGCTTCCCGCCCCGCGCCCGAACCACCACGCGACGAGAATCGTCCCGGCGAAATACACTATCATCGTCAGAACGATTGGGTCCGTCAGCGAGGCCATGCCCCGCGTTGTTCGACGGATGGTATAGTTCTACGCCCGGCAGTTTCAACCACGATGGGACCGCGACGTTCGGCCCCTCCTCAGTCGTCGGCCGATGCCAGTGTACCCACTCCCTTCGGCGGCCCACCAGCCAGCTGCTCGCGGTCGTGGTCGGCGTCGAAGTCGTGATTCGGTCCCACCGCGACGATGCCCTTCGGGTTCACGTCCGGATGCGTTCGATAATAGTGTTCTCTGATATGATCCATGTTCACTGTATCGGCCACGCCGGGCAGTTGGTAGAGTTCCTTCAGGTAGTTCCAGAGGTTCGGGTACTCCGAAATCTTGTTGACGTTACATTTGAAGTGCGTGTGATAGACGTCATCGAATCGAATCAACGTCGTAAACATGGCGACGTCGGCCTCGGTGAGCACGTCACCACAGAGATAGCGCTGGTCGTCAAGAACCCCCTCCCAGTAGTCGAGTGCGTCGAAGAGGTCAGAAACCGCGTCCTCGTAGGCGTCCTGCGTGCCCGCGAAACCCGCGCGATAGACGCCGTTGTTGATCGGCTCGTAGATGGCGTCGATGGTCTCGTCGATCTCCTCTCGATACCCTTCGGGATAGAGCGTCGCGTCGTTGCCGAACTCCTCGAAGGCCGTATCGAGCATCCGCATCACCTCCGCCGACTCGTTGTTGACGATGGTCTCTTGCTTCTTGTCCCAAAGCACAGGCACCGTCACGCGACCCGTGAAATCAGGGTCGGCTGCGACGTAGGTCTCCCGGAGGTAATCGAAACCGTTCTGTGAGTCGGCGGTCGCACCCTCGCGGCTGGGCGTGAACTGCCAGCCATCGTCCTCCCGGTAGGGGTCGACGACATCGACCGAAATAGTGTCTTCGAGACCGCGCAGTGCGCGTGTCACGAGCGTTCGGTGTGCCCACGGGCAGGCAGAGGAGACGTAGAGATGATAGCGTCCCGCCTCGGCGGGGAACTCCGCGTCGGGGTCTGCCTCCACCCACTCCCTGAAGCTGGTCTCCTGTCTGTCGAATTCGCCGTCGTCGTTCGTGGTTTCGTAGGCGTCGGTTCGCCACTCACCGTCGACGAGTTGGTTCACAGAGATGGGAGGACCTCGACGAATAAAGTCCCGTCGCGGGTGTTTCCCGCCCGCACACGGTGGCTTCGAAGGGTTTATTCGCGCCCTCGGCCTCCAATTTTCATGGCCGACAAACCCGCCTCGATGTATCGGGAGATATCCAAACCCGCATACACCCGCAAGGAGTACATCACCGGGATTCCGGGTTCGAAGATCGCCCAGCACAAAATGGGCGACGTGCGTGCCGACCCCGAAGACTTCCCGGTGCAGATAAGCCTCGCCGTCGAGGAGGAGATCCAGATTCGCCACGGCGCGCTCGAATCCTCGCGCCTGTCGGCGAACCGCCACCTGCTCAAGAGCCTCGGCGAAGGCAACTACAAGATGATCCTCCGGAAGTTCCCCCATCACGTACTCAGAGAGAACAAACAGGCGACCGGTGCGGGCGCGGACCGCGTTTCGGACGGGATGCGGCAGGCCTTTGGCAAACCGGTCGGCACGGCCGCCCGGGTCGGTGCCGGCGAGCGCATCTTCACCATCTGGTGTGACGTCGACCAAGCCGACACCGCGAAGGAAGCGCTCCGGCGCGCGTACAACAAGATCGGCTCGCCCTGTGACGTCACCGTCGAACGCGGTGCCGAACTGCTCGTCAGGTAATCCGCGAAGAAGTTTCGCGCCGTCGATTTTCGACGTTTCATGCTCACACTCGCCGTCACCACGCGAGAGGAGACCTTCGAGCGGATGGCCGACCCGCTCGCCGAGCGTGGCATCGAGACCCGATATATCGAAACCGACGAGCGGACCGTCCCGCTCACCGACCCCGACGAAGAGTTCGGAGGTTTCGATGTCGGTTTCGTCCATCCGTCGCGGGCGATGGAGGGCGGCGTCGCCGACGCGCTTCTCGGGGTTCCGTGGGTCAACGACCGCGACGCGATTTTGACCTCGCGGAACAAGGCGGGCGTCATCGCGCGGCTCGCGCGTGCCGGACTCCCGGTCCCGAAGACGGTACTGGTGTCAAACCCCGTCGACGAGACCGAACTCGAAGGGGTGTTCGACCGCTTCGACCCCCCGGTGGTGGTCAAACCGAACTCGACCACCCGCGGAACGGGTGTGATGAAAGTCGCCGACCGTGATTCGTTTCTCGGCGTGGCGGACTATCTGGGTCTCATCCACCGAAACCCAGCGACCGGCGACCGCTCGTTTCTGGTCCAAGAGTATATCGAAGAGGCGACCGATTACCGTGCGATGTGTATCGATGGCCGGTATGCGGGCGCGGTCGAGCGGCGGCTTTCCGATGCGGCCCGCGCCGCGGGCGGCTGGAAGCACAACGTCCATCGAGGGGCCGAGGCCGAGGGTGTGAACCTTCCTGAGAGCCTCCGCGCTTTCGCCGAGCGCACGGCCGGAATCCTCGATATCCCGTGGCTCGGCGTGGACCTGCTCGTCACCGACGAGCGGGCGGTGGTCTCCGAGACCAACGCGCGCCCGACCATCGACGAGGCGACGAAGTACGAACCCGGATTTTACGACGCCCTCGCGGCACTCATCCGCGCACAGGTGTGACCGCGTTCACAGCGCGAGTTCGAAGGGAACGGGCGTAAAGCAGAGAGCACCGAGGACGAACGCGAGTACCCCGAGCACCATCCGTTTCGCATCGAGCGCGTCGTCGTAGATGGGCGTCGCGGGACCGGCGTAGGCGATACCCATCGTGAAGACGCCCCAAAACAGCCAGAGGAAGACGGCGTTGAACGCGGCGTTGCGGATGTAGAAGAGGTAGGCCGCGAGCGCGAACAGGGCGGCGGGGACGAGCGCGCCGACGGTCTCTTGGCGCTCGCCGACCATCGCGCGCACGAGGTGACCGCCGTCGAGTTGGCCCACCGGAATCAGGTTCAGAAAGGTGACGAACATGCCGACCCAGCCGGCGAACACCACTGGATTGACGGTCATGCCCTCTGGGTACTGGAGCGGCTGGCCGGTGAGGGCGGCGAGCCACCGAACCAGTAAGGGATAGTTGAACTCGATTGGAATCGCCGGCGTGTCGACCGGTGGCAGACCAAGCCCGATGACGGTGACGACGCAGGCGACGACAAGCCCGGCCAGCGGGCCGGCGACGCCGATGTCGAAGAGGGTCTTGCGCGAGGGCATTCGCCCGCGCATGCTGATGACCGCGCCCATCGTACCGATCACGTTGGGGAGGGGGATGAAGTAGGGCAGACTCGCATCGACGCCGTGATACCGGCTCAGGGCGTAGTGGCCGAGTTCGTGAACCCCAAGTATCGAGAGCACCGCGAGCGCGAACGGCCAGCCGGCGAGGACGGCCGTCGGGTCCGCGAGGAAGTCCTCGACAGTATTGATGGTGCCGTACCAGCGTGCGCCGGCGACCAGCGTCGAGAGCACGGTGAGTAGCGCGAAGACGACGTTCGTCCACGGAACCCCGTCGATGCCGGTCGAGCGCGGCGTGGCGACGAGGACGTGTCTCGAACTACCTATTTCGACGCCGGTGTACGGGTCGCGTTCGGGTTCACTCGTCAGTCGAACCTCGTAGCCCCGTTCACGAAACAGCGGCCAGAGGCGGCGTTCGAGGTGTCGACGGCCGACCAGCGGCTCGCCATAATAGCGGAGCTGGCCCCCTTCCACGTCCGTCTCGACGACGTCGAAGAGTCCGGCGAGCGCCTCGACCGGCGGCCCGTCGGCCGGCGGGTCGCTGTCAGCCATTGCCCGGGATAGACGACGAGCGGGGATAAACGTACAGACCGATGCCGTCGAACTGCCGGACTTTCCTTCGCCGTGGTTCAGACGAGCGGGGATAAACGTACAGACCGATGTGGGGGAGGGCGAACGCCAACGGGACCGGATTCGGGCGAATACCGGCCGGCAGGCACGCGTTAGGCCGGAGCCACGCGCCACGTCGTCGCGCTGGTGTACGACCACTGCTCGATGTCGAGGTCGACCGCCGAGTCGGCGAGCTTGTGCATCAGCGCGCCGATCTCCTTCGGCGAGAGACCGACCTCGTCGGCGATGAACTTGCTCTTGAAGTAGAGTTCGCCGTCGGCCGCGTTGCGCTGCAGATAGGCCTTCAGTCGCTGCTCCTTGGTGTTCGCGCCGACGCCGGGAGAGTGGGTCGTGCTCATTGTGACCTCACTCGCCCCATCGCCCCAGTATGTCTTATATCCGACAGATGTTTCGGGTGAATTCGGTGGCTTTCAGATTCGACGTCGCCATCGGCGACGTTTCACGACGCTTCGAGAGGTCGGTAGACGTTTTATCCAGTCCGTAGCAGCCATCGATTGGCAAATCCCCGCTACCATCGAAGACCGCCGACTCGTGGCACGAAGAATTTATTCTATTCTATTCTCGTGTAATTATCCGCGTCGTGTGAACGAATCGCTCACGCGCGCTCGTGGACCCAGAACTCCTCGTCGCTCGTGCGCTCCTTTTTGAATATCGGGACTTCGTCTTTGAGCCGGTCGATACCGTCTTCGACGGTCGAGAACGCTTCGCGGCGATGTCCTGCGAGCACGACGACGAAGACGATGTCCGCGCCCGCCTCGATGCGACCCGTTCGGTGGTGGGTGAGCACTGCGTGGACGCCCTCGCGCGCTTCCAGTTCGGTCTCGATTGCGCACATTCGTTCGTCGGCCACTTCTCGATAGGTCTCGAATTCGAGCGCTTCGGTCGGTGCATCCTCGGGCGAGTCTTTCGCCCGAACGCGCCCGGTGAAGGTGGCAATCGCGCCCGCACGGTCGGCCGTCGATGACCGCTTCACCTCGCTGACGAGCGATTCGAGCGTCACGCGCGGTTCGACACCGTCGATTGCCGCACAGAGCGCATCGAGGTCGATGTCGTCCTGCTCTGGGGCGGCCGCGAGTTCCCGGCCAGCATGGTCGCGCCCGCCGAGAACGACCGCCGGCAGCCCGTGGCTCGAAAACCCCTCGACGAGCGCGTAATCGTGGTCCGGGGCGAGGTCATCGAGCACGTCCGCAAGCGAGCGTTCCTCACCGGTGGCGAACCAGCCGTCGTCGCTCAGGCCGTGAGTGACGCGCGCGCCGGCCGCGCGGTGGCGGGCGGTGTCTTTCCCCTCGGTGTCGATGTCGGGCGCGTGGTCGAGGTGTTTGACGGTGGCAACGTTCCCGTTCAATCGCTCGGCGAGGCGCTCGACGAGCGTCGTCTTCCCGGCGTTCGATGGGCCGACGACGGCGACGGTTTTCATACCCGGAGAACGGTGGGCGGTCGTTTGTACCCTTCGCTGGGGTTGACAACCCTTAAGAGCGCGTCCGGGCAACCGCCGGCAATGAAAATCATCGTCTCGCTCGGCGGGAGCGTGCTCGCGCCAAGGAACGCAGAGCGCGTGGGCACACACGCAACCGTCATCGAGGGGCTCGCCGAGGAGGGCCACACCGTGGGTGCGGTCGTCGGCGGCGGAACGGTCGCGCGGGAGTACATCCACACCGCGCGCGAACTCGGCGCAAACGAGATCGAACTCGACCAGCTCGGCGTCGATACCACCCGCCTCAACGCCCGCCTGCTCATCGCGGCGCTCTCCGAGCGGGCGGCGACCCGGCCATCGAAGGACTACGAGACGGCGGGCGCGGCGCTGCGCCGGGGCGAAATCGCCGTGATGGGCGGCGTCGCACCCGGCCAGACCACCGACGCCGTGAGCGCGGCGCTGGCCGAATACGTCAACGCCGATCTGCTGGTCTATGCGACGAGCGTCCCCGGCGTCTTCAGCGCCGACCCCGCCGAAAATCCCGATGCGCAGCGCTTCGAGACGCTCTCGGCCGGCGAACTCGTCGACGTCATCGCCGACATCGAGATGACCGCCGGCTCGTCGGCCCCGGTGGACCTGCTCGCGGCGAAGATCATCGAGCGCTCGGGCGTTCGGACTGTGGTCCTCGACGGCACCGACCCCGAGCGAATCGAGCGCGTCGTCAACACCGGCGAACACGACGGAACGGACATCGTTCCCGCCGAGAGCGATGAACCCACCTACTGGGCGATGAATGACTGAGGAGGACCCCTACACGCTCGGCGAGGGCGACCACCACGCCTTCTGGGCCGACGAGGTCGCCGACCGCATCGAAGCGCGCCGCGAGCGCATCGGTAGCGATGGCCCGGTCGTCATCAAAGGCGGCGTCTCGCCGTCTGGCGTGCCGCATCTCGGCCACGCGAACGAACTCATGCGTGGATATTTCGTCGCCGAGGTGCTCCGCGAACGCGGGCACGAGGTCAGGCAGGTGTTCACGAGCGACGACCGCGACCCCCTCCGCAAAATCCCGCGAACGCTCGCCGACCGCGAGTGGAACGTGATGGACCTCGGCGACGTGCCGAATCCGGGCGTGCTGGGGCGCAACCTCGGCAAACCCCTGACTGATATTCCGGACCCCTTCGAGTGCTGCGACTCCTTCGGCGACCACCAGACGCACCTCTTAGAGTCGATGACCGAGCAGTTGGGCATCGATGTCGGGATTCGCTCGACGACTGCGCTGTACGAGACGGGCGAGTTCGACGACGTGACGCGCGAACTACTCGACGAGCACGAGCACGCCCACGAGCTGCTCGGCGAGTATCAGGCCTCGGTGCGCGACGCCGACGAGTACGTCCCGTTCAACCCCATCTGTGCCGAGTGTGGCAAACTCACCGAGACCGTGACGGCAATCGACGGCGAGCGCGTCGCGTATCGCTGTACGGACTTCGAGGCCGGGAACCAACTCATCGAGGGCTGTGGCCACGAGGGAACGGCGACCGTCAGGGAGGGAAAGCTGCCGTGGCGCTTCGAGTGGCCCGCCCAATGGCGAGTGTTGACTGTGGACTTCGAGCCCTTCGGCAAGGACCACGCCGAGGGGTCGTGGCCGAGCGGCGAGGCAATCGCACAGGAACTGCTCGACTTCGCACCGCCGACGCCGATGGTCTACGAGTGGTTCACCCTGAACGGCGAGCCGCTGTCGTCGTCGTCGGGCCACATCATCACCGTGGCCGAACTCCTCGACCTGCTCGAACGCGAGGTGCTACACTACTACTTCACGAAGAACCCGGCGCGAGCGCGCGATTTCGATGTCTCGCAGCTCGACCAACTCGTGGACGAGTTCGACCGCTTCGAAGGGCTTGCTTTCGGCGTGTCCACCACCGGGAGCGACGAGAAAATTGAGGAGGAGCGAGCGCACGCCGAACGGGTCTATCCGCTTGTCGTCGACGAGGTTTCAGACGAACAGCCGATTCGCATTCCATATACGTTCGCCGCCGTACTTGGGATGACCGACGACCGCGAACTGCGCGAGCGAATGGCCCGCCGTGAGGGGCACATCCTGGAGGGTGCATCCGAATCGGCCGTCGAGAGCGCCCTCGAACGGGTGAACCGCGCCCGCCGGTGGGCCGAACGTACCGACAACGCCTACAACTACCGTCTCGCAACCGACCTCCCTGACGTGGGGTTCGAGGGTGATACCGAGGCGGCGCTGGATGAACTCGCCGCATTCGTGGCGGCGGGCCACGGCGGCGAAGAAATCCAGAGCGAGATCTTCGAGACCGCACGCGCCCACGACCTCGACCCCGGCGACCTCTTCACCGCGGGCTACCGGCTCTTTTTCGACACCGAGCAGGGACCGAAACTCGGACCGTTCTTGGCGGAACTCGACCGCGAGTTCGTGGTTCGGCGGCTGCGGCGCGAGGGGTAGTATAGAGACGGACGATACACAAACAGGGAGAACCCATAGCACCGTCCCGCGCCGTTTAGTCTGACGCGATGCAACAATCGTTTCAGTATGTCTCCGTCCGGATAGCTTTTCGCGTCTCCGCGTGCGTGAGGTCGCTATCGCCGGAGACGACCGGCGCACCGAACTCGCGGCCCACCGCAGCCACGAGCGCATCGACGGCCGCGAGATTCGGTCCCTGTGGACCGATTTCGTCCGCTATCGCCGCCGCGACGACGGCCATCTCCTCGGTGACGGCGGCCACCTCACCCCACGCGAGTTCCTGCCGCGCCGCCGCGATGTCGGTGTCGGCGTCGCTGTGGACCGTCCCGAGCAAATATTCGGTATAGACCGGTGCAGGAATGACGAACACGTCGTCCTCGTTCGTGCGGAGATACTCGCCGGCAGCATCGACTCCGTTGCCGTAGTCGATGAGAAACGACGTATCGAGGACCTTCATTCGCCGCTGCGGCTCTCGGCGATGCGCTCAATGCGCTCCGTTGATTTCTCCGTCCCCTGTTCGTGAATACGTTGGATGCTCTCCCCGCGGTCGGTTCCCTCGAACGCACCGAAGCCCGCGAACAGGTCGCGCTCGGAAAGAAGCCGTTCGAGGACGTCGTTGAACGATTCGTCTTTCCGTCGCCGCTGTTCGAGCGCGCTCTTGACCGTGGCGCTGACCCGTATCTGCTCGTCGGCGGTGCTCATCGTGCGTTGACGTTCGCGTTGACGAGACTTGGGTCTTCGGGTGGGTGTAGCGATTCGAAGCCCGGGAACCAAACCCTCATGACTGCCCATCGCTGAAATCGGTCAATGGCGAGTACGCTGCTGTGGGTTCTCGCGGGAGTGCTCCTCTACAGCGTCGTGGCGACGGCGCTGTCGACACAGGGGCTGCTCCCCGAGTGGGTGCGGGTCTCGGGACCCATCACGACGCTGCATACCGAACGCGGGAAGGCCGTCCTCGACCGACTCGCGCGCCCGAAGCGCTTCTGGCGGGCGTGGGCCAACGTCGGTCTCGGGGTCACGCTCGTCGTGATGGTCGGCTCGTTCGTGCTCGTCATCTTCAGCGCCGTCACGATACTCAAGCGTCCCTCCTCGACGATCATCACCGAGCCACAGGACGCGCTGGTCATCCCCGGCGTGAACCAGTTCCTTCCCCTCTCCGTTGCCCCGGAGATCGTTCTCGGGCTCCTCGTGGGTCTGGTCGTCCACGAGGGCGGCCACGGCCTGCTCTGTCGCGTTGAAGACATCGGCATTGCCTCGATGGGGCTTGCGCTCATCACGCTCATCCCGATGGGTGCGTTCGTCGAACCCGACGAGGAGGAGCAACAGAGGGCCGAACGCGGCGCACAGACCCGGATGTTCGCCGCCGGCGTCACCAACAACTTCGCCATCACAATCATCGCCTTCGCGCTGCTGTTCGGCCCGGTCGTGGGGTCGATTGCCGTCGTGCCGGGCGTACCCGTCGGTGGGGCACTACCGGGCACGCCGGCAGCCGAAGCGGGCATCGGTGAAGGAACGGTGATAACGGGCGTCGCGGGTCAAAACGTCACGAACGCGAGCGACCTTGATGGCGCACTCGCCGACGCGAACCGCACCGTCTCGGTTTCGCTGTCGAACGGCACCACGACGACCGTCGAGCGCTCGCTCGTCGTCACCCGGGCGGTCCGAAACGGTCCCACGGGACTCGGCAAGGGTGCCACCATCACGGCGGTCAACGGCTCACAGGTATCGACCGAGAGCGGATTTACCGCGGCGCTCGAAAACAGGACCGTGGCGACGCTGCGAACCGCCAATGGCTCGACGACGACCGCGCCGATGGGCGCGTACGCGAGTCGAATCACGCCCGATGGCCCGCTTTCGAACGCGACCGGACAGGGCGGCCAGTCAGTAGTCATAACGCGATTCGCCGGCGAGCGCATCACGAACACCTCGGCGCTCTCCGCTGCGCTCTCGGAGACGAGTCCCGGTGAGGAGGTACGGGTCGAGGTGTACGTCAACGGCGAGCGCACGACCCACCAGGTCACGCTCGGCGAGAACCCTCGGACCGGGAGCGGGCTGCTCGGCGTGAGCGGTCTCCAACAGGGCACTACCGGAATCGTTGTCGACGACTTCGGCATCGACATCTACCCCGCCGCCGGCTATCTCGCGGCGCTCGGCGGTGAGGGTGGGGCCGGTGGTGGCTCCGCGCTGCTCGGCGTTCTCGCGGTGCTCACGTTGCCGTTTGCGAGCGTCGCCGTGCCGGGCGCGAGCTACAACTTCGCCGGGTTCGTCGGCTCGAACATCGACTTCTACACCGTCGCCGGACCGCTCGAATTCCTCGGCGGCGGCGTGTTCGTGCTGGCGAACGTGCTCTTCTGGGTCGGCTGGGTGAATCTGAATCTGGGCTTTTTCAACTGCATTCCGGCTTTCCCGCTCGACGGCGGCCACATCCTCCGGACGAGCACCGAGGCAATCGTCTCGCGGCTGCCCGTGGGAAGCCGCCGGACGCTCACTGGCGCGGTCACGACTGCGGTGAGCCTGACGATGCTCGCGGCGCTCGTGTTGATGGTGTTCGGCCCGTCGCTGCTGTCAGGGTAGACAAATCCGCCGCCAACGTTTTCACCTCCAGCGATTGAACACGAGCATGTACGACCACGTACTGCTGCCGACCGACGGGAGCGAGGCGGCGATGGACGCCGAGAACGAGACGTTCGCGGTTGCGACCGACAACGATGCGACGCTCCACGTGCTCTTCGTCGTCGACGAGACGGCCGGACCCCTGAACGTCCGTGGCGGCGACGAGCGGTTCGAAGAGGCCGAAGCCGAGGGCGAGGAGGTGGTGGCCGAGGTGGCGGAGCGAGCGACGCAGGCGGGCGTCGAGACCGTCACCGAAGTCGTCCGACAGGGAACGCCGTACGAGACGATTCTCGACTACGCCGAGGAGAACTGCGACCTCGTCGTCATGGGAACCCACGGACGAAGCGGTATCGACCGGCATCTCCTCGGCAGCGTGACCGAGAAGGTCGTCCGGCGGTCGAACCCATCGGTTCTCACGGTGCGGGTGGGCGACGAGGGGTAGCGGACGCCATCGCGCGCCTTAGTGCTATTCGTCCTGCTCGTACGGCAGGCTCCATATCGGTCCCCGCTTGCCGACGGTCTCGTGAACGCCCACCATCACCAGTACCGCCAGCATGAACACCGCGACGCCGAACGGGGAGGTGAGAAAGCCGAGCGAAATTATCAACGTCGTCGCGTAGGCCGGCGGGTGCTGGACATCCCCGAGATACATGCCAAACGTCGAGAGGAGAGCGGCCACGAAGCTCGACACCACCTGTCTGAACACCTCCAGTGAGAGCGCCGGACTCACCGCCGGTTCGATGCCGCCGACGATGAGATGGAAGGAGACGAAGCCGGCCACCGCGCCGATGAACTGGCCGCCGATGATCCGCCGTGGGTAGTTCATCTCGTCGTCCGGCAGCGTGCCGAGGAGGAATATCGAGGGACCGAGACTCGGTATCAAAAACGGTTGGCCGGTGACGAACGACAGCAACCCCAGCGCGACGAGGTGGAAGCCGAGATACGTGCTCACCCCGCCGCCGAGCGGATACCGAGCCATGGTCCGCTGTTGAATCTCTTGACGGATAAGACGGCTGTTTACCGGCGATTTTCGTCTGGCGTCCCCCGTGAAACGACGAGGACGGGCCGCTCGCTCAGGCGCACGACCCGTTCGGTGACGCTGCCGAAGACGAACCGGCTCACACCCGACCGCCCGCGCGAACTCATCACGAGGAGGTCGATGTCGTGCTCCTCGGCGTAGTCGAGAATGCCTTCATGGGGAAGGTCCGTACGCACCTCGGCCTGTACCGTGAGTCCGGTCTCCTCGCCGCGCGTCGTGATGGTACCGACCGCTTGCTCACCAATCGTCCGCAGCTCCGAGACGGCGCTTTCGGTCTCGGTCCCCATCAATCCGGCTCCGCCGCGGCTGTCGTCGACGACGTACAGCGCGTGAACCGTCGCATCGTAGGTTTCGGCCAGTTCGAACGCGTGCTCGATTGCCGTCTCTACCTCCTCGCTGCCGTCGGTGGGTACCAGGATGTCGTCGTACATGTTCCCTCATACGGCGGGCGGACAGGAAAATCCCGGGGCAGGGTGGGCTTACAACAGCCCGCGGTCGAAGTCGAGCTTGCCCGCCTCACGAACCTGTTCGTCTTCGAGCTGTCGCATCGCCGAGGTCATCAGGTTCTGCGAGTCGGTCAGCCCGAGGAACTCACCGCTGGCGCGGTCGACGACCGGGAGCTGTTCGAGGTCGTTCGACGCCATTCGAACGGCGACCTCGAACAGCTGTTCGTCCGGATGCCCGACGACGACATCGGTCGTGCCGGCTTCCATGACGGTGGTGTCCTCGCCACCGTGAGTGACGGCCCGAAGCAAGTCGCCATACGTGACGATACCCACGAGACCCTCCTCGGGGTCGACGATGGGGAGTCCCTCGTGAAGCGTTAGTTCGGTTGTCCGTTCCGCCGTCGTTCCCGCATCGCCCGGTTCGTCGAGCGTGTCCGGCTGGTCGCCGTCGGTCCCGACAGTGAAGCGGGCGACCGACGGCGAGTCGCTGGTGAGTTCGGCCACCAGTTCGGCGATGTCCACGTCGGGACGAATCGTCACGGGCCGCTCGTCCATGATGTCAGCGACGGTGAAGCGTTTCATCGGGTCGACCTCGTACTCCTGATAGATATCGATGCCACGTCGGGTGAGTTCCTCGGTCATGAGGCTGTTTCTGAGATACAGCGAGGCCACGCCGTCGGCGACCACGGCGACGAGGAACACGGGGAGGATGGCCTCGTACTGCTGAGTTACCTCCACAGTGAAGAGGACGAGCGCGAACGTCGCGCCGCCGGCGACGCCGAAGAGGGTTCCCAGTCCGGTGAGCGCGAACAGCCCGACCGGCAGCGCCACACCGGGGACGAGCGCGTTCACCGCGAGCGCGAACGCGCCACCGATGCCGGCCCCGATGACGAACATCGGTGCGAGAAACCCGCCCGACGTGCGCGTCCCGAGCGTGACGGACACGCCGACCGCCTTCCCGACGACCACCAACAGGAGCAGCCCGATGGGGAGTTCGTTCCGGAGGATTTCGCTCGTGACCTCGTAGCCGACACCGAGCACCCGCGGAACGAACAGTCCCATCACGCCGAGGATGAGGCCGCCGAGTGCCGGCAGGAGCACGTTCCCGACCGGGAAGCGATGGAACTGGTCTTCGACCACGAAATAGCCACGTTTGAAGACGACGGTGGCCAGTCCCAAAATCACGCCGAGCACCAGCAGGAAGGGAAGGTTCGGGAGCAACTGATAGCTCAGTTCGCCGATGTGAATCAGCGGTTCGGTCCCGATGAGCTGGCGACGAACCGCGGTTGCGATGACGCTGGCGACGCTCAGCGGGACGAACGACCGCATCCGAAACTCGAATAGCAGGAGTTCGATGGCGATGAGGACGCCAGCAATCGGCGTGTTGAACGTCGCGGCCATCCCCGCCGCCGCACCG
The DNA here is from genome assembly GCF_051195015.1 of Halococcus sp. AFM35. Taxonomy (NCBI): domain Archaea; kingdom Methanobacteriati; phylum Methanobacteriota; class Halobacteria; order Halobacteriales; family Halococcaceae; genus Halococcus; species Halococcus sp. AFM35. Next base: position 149,731 of record NZ_JBNTJU010000002.1, on the reverse strand, counting down.
CAGGCCAGCAGGACCTTCCGCTCGGCCACGGTGGTAGAGATGTACTGGCCGATGACCGACCCCATCGACCCCCCAGTTTGAATGATGGGACCCTCGACGCCAAAGGGCGCACCCGTCCCGATGGCGATGGCGGCCGAAATCGGCTTCAGCAGCATGACGCGTGGCTTGACCTCGCTGTCGTTGTCCCAGACGGCCTCCATCGCCTCGGGGATGCCGTGGCCGCGGATCCGTGGCGAGCCGTACTTCGCCATCAGTCCGACGACGAGACCGCCAGCAGCCGGAATCAGCGGAGTCCACACCGGTAGCCCGGCGTTCGGCGGCGTGACGAACTCGAAGGCGATGCGCTGATAGAAGAAGAGGTTCGTCAGCAGTCCGATGAAGCGATAGATGAGGAAGGCGATGATGCCGGCCAGAACGCCGATGACACCCGCCAGCACCGCCATCATTCCGAGCCGATAGTTCGAACCGGAATCGACCGGCGAGCGACCCGTATCGTTGGACGGGGCACTCCCGGATGGTTTCGCGTTTTCCGCCATCTCTTGGCGTGTCATCCCCGACGATGACCCTTCACTCTTGGTATTTCACGACGAATCGGTGGGATAGCCGTACCCCGCCGAGTCTATGCCGACCCGGCTCGTCGATACTCGACGAATCGGACGTCGACCGTGATTGCCCTGCTCGTCTCGGCGGCGATTCGCCGCTTGAACCGCTCCGGGAGCTGCGGAGCTGTCGTCCCGGCAGTTCGCGCCACGACCACGGTGACCGACCCCTTCCGGCCGAACAGCCCCCCGGCACCGTATTCGGCCGTGGCCGATTCGAGTTCGAGGCCCGAATACTCGGATTCCGTGAGGACCTCGTTGACGTTGTGGTTGACCGTCTGGCCGAACAGGAAGTACTGGTAGGTGCTGAACAGCACCGCGACGACGAGGGCGGCGAGGGCGACGGCCGCCACGACCGAAACGACCGTCCGCGGCGATAGCGAGAGACGCTCCCGAAGGCCCCCGAACTCCGCGGGGCGGTAGCCGAAGCCGAGGAGGGCGAGCAGCGCCGAGAGGTTGATGAACACGACGTTGACCAGAAGCAGCGCGAGCGCACCGAGGGCCAACACTGGCTCGACCCAGACGACACCGATGCCCACCGCGGCGGCGGCCGGGACGACCGCCGCAGCGACCGCGACGCCGGCAATCGCCACGGGAAGGTCCGTCGAAAGCGCGAGCGCGCCCGCGGCCCCGGCAACGATTGCTATCGTGAGCGTGAGCAGCGTCGGCGTCGTGAAGGCCGCAACCTGCGCAATCCGGCCGACGTCGAGCGTGGGCGGCACGAGATAACCCCACCGGAAGACGAAGGCCGCGACGGTGGCGCTGCCGATGGCGATGACGAGACCGAGGAACTGCGACCGGAGGCTCTTCGTCGCCGAGGTCAGGTCGTCGCTCACCAGTCCGACGCTCGCCGATAGCGAGGAGCCAGCGAAGGGGGCGACCACCATCGCGCCGACGATGACGATGGCGGAGTTCAACAGAAGACCGGCAGTGGCGAGGACCGCACTCAGCGCGGCGAAGACCACGAACATCGTCGTCTCCGGCGTGAGTTCCTGTGCCTTCGTTCGCAGCTCCGCATGCGACAGCCCGATTTCGTCCTCGGGACCCTGCGTGTAACGCCCCTCCAGCTCGTCGAAGTGTGGCGTCGTGGCGGTCTCTATCTCGGAGACAATGGTGAAGGCGTCGTCTTCGAGACCCGCCTCGGATAGCTTGCCGAGCATCTCCTCGACCGCACCCGCAGGCGTCGGGAAGTAGACGATGGAGGCGTCGTTGCCCGCCGCCTCGTCGGCGATGACGTAATCGGCGTTCGCGTCGTCGAGCGTGTCGAGGACGCTCTCTCGCGACTCGTTTTTGACACGAACCTGTATGAGCCGCATCGGGCTATTCGATAGCCGGCGGTCGCATGAATCTGTGGATTCCGTGACCGTCCGTCATCTTGACCGTCGAACGACCGTTACTCCCTCTCGCCCTCGATTTCTGATAATTCCTCGTAGCGCGCCGAATGTAGTTGGTCGGTCTCCCGGAGGACGAACGGTCCAATCGCCAGCGTTCGCTTGATGACCGTGAGAACACGCAGTACGTAGGCGAGCACCACGGCGAACGGCGAGAGCGTGAGCACGTACATCGCGCTGGCGAACAGGAAGGCGACGTCGATACCGAACAGAGCGGTGCCGAACAGCCGCGAGGCGTCGAAGACGAGCATCATGTAGGCGGCAATCGAAAGCGCCGGCATCGCACCGTAGAGCACGCCCCGGGAGATGTTGATGATCTCCCACTGGACGTACAACGTCTTGAAGTGTTCGCGCGCCGGGCCGAAAAACCGCAGCACTTCGATGAGTTCGTCGAAGGTCTCCTCGGCCTCGTCCGACAGCGAGTCGGCGTACTTCTCCCGGAGGTTGCGCGCGGCGAATATCTTCCACGAGTAGTTGTAGTTGAGGATGGGCAACAACACGTCGAACGAGCCGAAATCGGTGTTTTCCAGTTCGGTGGTCACGGTTTGACTGTGCTCCAAGAGTCCATCGGCGTAGCTGGCGATTTCTTTCAGCCCCTCCTTGTCGTCGGCGTCCTCGCTGACGGTATCCCTGAGCGCTCGTGCGCGTGTATCCGCCGTCTCGATGAGCGTTCTGAGAAACCGGGACGGCTCTGCCGGCGCGACCTTGATTCCCGCAGTCTCCTCCACGTCGTTGCGGAACCCGGTTTCGTCGCGCATCTTGTCGCGTTGCTCGCCGAGCGGGCCGATCTCCTCGGTGAGCACGAACTGGGAGATCGAGAGCACGAGGGTGATGCTCGTGATGAGCGCGATGATGACCGACGAGAACAGCGACGTCACCGCGCTCGTCGTGACGAGCTTGCGCACCGAACTCGGCCCGAACACGTGGAGCACGACGAGCGTCAGGTATGCCAGCAACAGGAAACCCACCGTGACGATGCCGCGGTTCGCGGTGATGAGGAACCATATCTTCACCCGGCTCTCGCCGACGCGCTCGCGCATCGTATCGCCCGGCCGCGTGACGCTCTCCGAGTCGGTCGTTGTCGTCGAATCGGTCGTCGTTGTCGAGTCACTCATCGAAGTCCACTCCGTTCGACCCGTTCAGTCCGAACGGTATCACGAGTTCGTTCACAGTAGTTTGTTGCCGCCGGTAGAGACGTTCAGTTTCTCGATGGTGGTCCCGTTCACCGTATCGCTGGCGACGAGCGTCGAGTCCCGGTTCGCCGGGAGTTCCAATACCACGCTCGTCTGGCCGGGGTCGGTGTTCACCGTCGAGAAGGTCTTCCCGTTCTCCGTAACGACCGTGATTTGGGTGACGTTCCCCGCCGCGGGACTGGAGGCGAGGGTAGCCGTTGCGCGGACCCGCTGGCTGGCCCACGATTCGTCGACCGAAATGCGCTCGAAGACCGCCGAATCGTTCGTGTCCGCCGAGACGGTCGGGTCGAGGGTGAGACAGCCGCCGAACGCCAGACTGCAAACGAGTAGTGCGGCCACGAGAACCCGCCACCGGGACCCGTCGCTCACGCGGTCCTCCCGGACGGTGCGCTCGATTGAACCGGCGCGGTCGTCGGTGTGGCCGGACCACACGTCCGCCCGCTCGATATTCGTTCGTCCATCGGTGTCTTTAGAGCGGAATAATCAATCTATGCGTTCGTAACGGGCCGATGGTATAATACTGTCTGCTTTCGCGTGCTGGCGGCGTTTCGATGCACCGCTCGCCTGCGCCAATCGGCGGGCGTGTCCCAACCGACGAGCAGTCACTTGTCGCCGGTGCGTTCGCGCGGGTAGGGGAGGTCCCAGATGTCGAGCCGCCGGCCGATGGTTTCGTGAATCCCGACGAGGAGCACGACTGCGGCGGCGAACGCCGCGATCTGGACGGGTGAGTTCAGGAATCCGTGCGCCATGAGCAGCGTCGCTGCGTACGCGGGTGGATGCTCCAAATCCGGGGCGTACATCAGGACGGTCGTCAGAATTACCGCGATGAACGGGGCTGCGACGCGACGCAGCGCCATAACCGAGAGCGGCGGGGCACTCGACAGCGGCATGGCACCGCCCACGACGACGAAATAGGCGAGCAGGCCGACGGCGGCACCGATGAACTGCCCGGCGATGACCCGCCGCGGGAGGCTGAGTTCTTCCTCGGGGAGCGTCGCCAGCGCGAACGCCGACGGACCGACGCTCGGAATCAGCAGTGGCTGGCCGACTGCCCACGCGAACAGCCCGAGCGTCCCGAGAAGAAATCCGACGTAGCTGCTGACGCGCACGCCATAGCTGGATTGGTCGAGGGTCATGCCGAAATCCATCTCTCGGCCGGGCTTACACGCGGGGCGAGGATAAGCGACGGGCCAGATGGTCCCCGCTCGCCAACGAATCGTTAGCTCCCGTCTATGTTCGGATGGATCGCGGCGACGACCCTCCCGACCGCCCGCTCGGAGAGGACGAAGAGGTTGTACGTGAGCGTCAGTTGAAACCCGATGAACGAAAAGCTCACCCACGCGGGAATCGCGGACGTGAGGGCCGTTCTGGTGACGAAATACGCGAGACCGAGGCTGCCGAACGTGGCGATGAGATGAATCGTGGAGGCGATGACGAGTTGGCGGCTTTGGCCCGCCTCGTGCTCGGCGAACAGGTGGGGGAACGCGACGGCCGCGAGCGTGGCAAAGGCGACGAGCGCGCCGCCGACGTAGAGAAATATCTGGCCGATGGTCGGGGTCCCGTACTGATTGATGAGTACCGAGCCGCCGCCCCAGATGGTGAGCGTATAGCCATACGCCTCGGATTCGGCGGTCAGGTTCCGGGCGAGTTGCTGGCGCAAATCCATACGTTTCGACTCACGCCACCCGCACAAATCAGACTTGGTTGCGTGGCAGGACCGACTTTCGACGAGTCGTCGGACACGAACGCCGCATATGCAGGCAGTCGATTTTATGTATTCGGCAAGGAATTGCAGCCATGAGCACGCCATCGGAGGAGATGGCCGGGACACAGCGGAATTACGAGGACATCCTGCGCCTCCAGATCGAGGAGGGATTGGGTGAACTCGAACGACCGGCCAGTGGCCAGTTCCTCTCGGCGCTTGCGTGCGGGCTGAACCTCTCCCTCGGCGTGTTCTCGATGTTCGTCATGGCGACACAGGCAGGCGCGGTCTTCGGCGATTTCGTCACGCAACTCCTCAAGGGAATCGTCTACACCTTCGGCTTCGTCTTCGTCATCATCGCCCAAACGGAGCTGTTCACCGAGCACACGAGCCTCGCGCTGATTCCAGTTCTCGATGGCCGCTCCTCGCTCGGGAAACTCGGACAGCTTTGGACGCTCGTGTATATCGGCAACCTGCTCGGCAGCAGTCTCTTCGCCGTGCTCGGGTTTTACGCTGGCCTGTCGCTCCATCTCGTCGACCTTCACGCGTTCGTGAGCGTCGCCATGACGTTCATCGACCTCTCCCCGATGGCGGTGTTCTTGGGCGCTGTTCTCGCCGGGTGGCTGATGGCGCTGCTCGCGTGGATTCTCACCTCGGTCAGGGACACCATCAGCCGTATCGCGGTCATCATCATCGTCACTTTCCTCATCGGCTTTGGCCACCTGCCCCACTGTGTGGCCGCGAGCGCCGAACTCGTCGCCGGGATGCTCGCTGGCGCACCCATCTCGGCTCTCGAATTCGTGCGCTTCGAAGCCATCACGACCATCGGCAACGTCGTCGGCGGCGTGGTGTTCGTCGGACTGTTGAACTACAGCTTCGCCGTCCGCGGGACCGACGACATGGACGTGGAGGTCTGATAGTGACTGTTGTGATTCCGTACCGCCGTGAGGAAATCGAACGGTTCGTGGACCCCGGAGCAGTCCTCAATCAACGACCCTACCGAAAACACTCACAACAGTCACTATGAGCGTGCGACATCCCGAAACGGACCCAACCCGACCGCTCGACCGCCGGACGGTGCTCGGGCTGGGTGTCGCCGCGACGACCGCGCTGGCCGGCTGCTCGGGGGTGGGTCCCGGAACCGAAACCGAGCACATCGAACTCGGTGCCGAGTCGTCGGGCTGGGTCGGGACCAGTCCGGCGAGTATCGACGGTGCAACCAACCCGACGCTCGAACTGACGACCGGAACGACCTACGCCCTGACGTGGGAAAACCACGACGGGGAAAAACACGACCTCGTCATCACCGACGATAGCGGGACGGAACTGGCCACGACCGGTGCGACCAAATCCACGGGAGCGAAACAGACGGTGGCGTTCGCTGCGAAACCGGCGATGGTGAGCTATCACGACACCTACCATCCGGAGACACTGCGTGGCGGGATAACCGTCAGCAGCGAGTGACGAAGAGACCGCCGTCATCGCCGTGGCCGGCAGGTACGTAAGCCGCGAGCACGTGAAGCTCGTACACTCAGATGCCCCTTAGTTTCCACTTCGTGGTCGGTCTCGGACTCGTCTACGGGACGAGTTTCGTGTTCCGCTTCCTCGAACGCTATCAGTTCCCGATTCTGGCGGTCGAAATCCTCGCCGGCATCGTCTTCGGCTCGATACTCGGCGTCGTCGGACAGGGGTCACCGGGCTATGGGTTCATCCTGCATCTCGCCGCGTTCGGTCTGCTGATGGTGATGTTCGACGCGGGTCTCGAACTCAACCCCGAAGTCATCCGGCGGAACCCGCGGACGGTCGGCATACTCGCGGCGTTCACGTTCGTGTTGCCGTTTCTCGCTGGCGTGGGGCTGGCGCTGTATCTCGGTCTCTCGATGTTCGCTGCCTTCCTCGTCGGCGTCACGGTCTCGACGACCTCGCTCGGACTTATCTATCCGATGTTGGAAGATTTCGACTTCCTCGAATCCGACACCGGCCAGCTCATCCTCTCGGTGACGGTGATGAACGACATCCTCTCGGTCGCGGCGCTCGCCTATGGCATCACCCTCATCACGGCTCCACGGCCCGTGGTCGGCGTTGGTCTCGTGACCGCCGCCCTCGGGTTTTTCTTCGTCCTGTTGCCGTTCTATCTCGACGACTACATCGACAGCGTCTGGGTCCGCGAGGACCTGTTCGCCAACTCGGTCAAGTTCGGCGTGTTCCTCATGATCGCGCTCGCGTTCGTCATGGAGCAGATCGGCGTTCACGCGATTCTCGGGGCCTTCTTCGCCGGATTGGTGCTCTCGATAGTGACCGACGAGGGCCACCGCATCGAGAAGTTGCTGACGCCGGTGACGAACCTCACAGCGCCAGTGTTTTTCTTCTACGTCGGGATGAACGTCGATTTGGGCGGGTTGCAGTCCTCGGGCGCGACCATCCTCGTTGCGGTCATCTGCATCGGTATCGGCACGAAACTCGTCGGCGGACTGCTCGGCAGTTGGGCCACGGGACTCGACAGGCGGACGACGGCCCTCCTCACCTCTGCAATCCCCGGCCGGCTCTCCATCAGCGTGGCCGCCGCCGAGATCGGCCGGTCGCGAGGCATCATCTCGCCCGAACTCTACAACGCGTTCGTCGTGCTCTCGGTCGTTTCAGTGTTCGTTTCGGTCATCGCCTTCCGGTTCTTCGCTGGCGACGAGCAGTCCTCGCTCGTGCCGTCGCTACCGGACGTCTCGTAGCGAGTCCGACCCGCTCGCGTGCCGCCGCACCGCTCGGAACACGTACCTGTCGAGGAGATGCCGGATGAACGTGTGCCGGCGCGGTTCGTGCGAATGGATCAGCAACACTGTCGAGCGTGCGTTTGCGGCCAGTTGGTCGGGCACGGCCCCGAACACCACGTCGTAGAGGAAATGATAGGCCGATGCTCACGGTAATGGTCGCGTACGGGCCGAAATTGCCTTCGAGTTCCGTTGGCATGATCGAGGGTGGACTGGGAGGAAGGGTACCATCCGACCAAGGACACACACGCTCATAAGGCCGCGGTCCGCGGTTCGACGGACCGTCGTCGAACTCACAAGGCCCTTGTCGAACTGTCCCCTACGGTGAGCATGGACCGGCGGAAGCCACCGCAGACCGAGGAGGGCTGGTACGTGCTCCACGACTTTCGAACTGTGGACTGGGACGGCTGGCGGGCGGCCCCCGACCGCGAGCGCAAACGTGCCATCGAGGAGGGCGTCGAGTACCTCCAGCGCCACGAGGCGCTTGCCGACGCCGATGCGGGAGGGTCGGCCGTGTTCAGCGTACTCGGCCACGGCGCGGACCTCCTCCTCTTGCATCTCCGCCCCTCGATGGCCGACCTCGACACCGCCGAACGCCGCTTCGAGCGGACGGCATTTGCGGAGTTCACCGAACAGACCGACTCGTACCTCTCGGTCACGGAAGTGTCGGGGTATATGTCCCAAGGCTACTTCGAAGGCGAGGAGGTGGAGGACACGGGGATGGCCAACTACATCGAATCCCGGCTCAAACCCGAGATTCCCGATTCGGAGTACGTGAGTTTCTATCCGATGGACAAGCGCCGCGACCCCGAGTACAACTGGTACGACCTGCCATTCGAGGAGCGCGCCAACCTCATGTCCGGCCACGGCGACATCGGCCGCGACTATGCGGGCAAGGTCACCCAAATCATCACTGGCTCCGTGGGATTCGACGACTACGAGTGGGGCGTGACGCTGTTTGCGGACGACCCGGCCCAGATAAAGAAACTGCTCTACGAGATGCGTTTCGACCCGTCGAGTTCGCGGTATGCCGAGTTCGGTTCGTTCGAGTTCGGCCGGCGGTTCCCGCCCGCAGACCTCGGCGCGCTGCTCGCGGGCGAGCCAGTTCCGGCTGGCGAGAGCGACCACCCACACGCCGACGCCCACGGCGAGGGGGGCCACCACGGCGAAGACACAGAGGACGAGGGCGACACGGTCCGCGACGTGCTCGACGAGGAAGGCATCTACGCGGGCCAGCCCCACGGCGAGGACGTCCACGCGATGGTGCTCTACTCCGGGGCCGACCCCGCGGAACTCGAAGAGGACGTGTCGGGGTTGCGGAGCAACTTCGAGCACTACGACACGCACGTGAAAACCGCCGTGTACGACAATCCGGATGGTGGGGAGTCGGCGGTCGTCAGCATCTGGGAGACCGCGAGCGCCGCCGAGACCGCCGGCGGCTTTCTCTCCGACCTGCCGGGCATCGTCGCACGCGCACGCGGTGGCGAGAACGAGAAGGGCTTCGGCACGATGGGAATGTTCTACACGACGAAACCCGAACACAGGGACGATTTCGTCGAACGCTTCGATACCGTGGGCGACCTCTTGGACGGGATGGACGGCCACGACGAGACCGACCTGCTGGTCAACCGCGAGAACGAAAACGACATGTTCATCGCCAGCCGGTGGCGCTCCCGCGAGGACGCGATGGCGTTCTTCCGCAGCGAGGAGTTCCGCGAGACCGTCTCGTGGGGGCGGGAGGTACTCGCCGACCAGCCACGTCACGTGTTCCTCGCGTGAAAACCGTCGGGAACGGGCGAAGAGTTTTGTACCGGCCCCGTGGCTCTGAACCGTGAACGCGCTCACGGACCTGCTGCGCCTGCTCAGTCTCCCGCTGTTCGGCTGGGCGGCCGTCCGCGATGTTCGCACTCGGCGCGTGCCCAACCGGACGTGGCTGCCGCTGCTCGCGCTCGGGGTTGCGCTGCTCGCGTGGGACGGTTCGAGCGTTCTGCGCGGAACGGTTCCCCTCGATGCCGAGGTGTTCGCATTGCGAGTGGTCATCAGTATCGGCATCGTCGCTCCCCTTGGTCTCCTGTTCTGGCGCGTCGGGGCGTTCGGCGGCGCTGACGCGAAGGCCCTCGCCGTGCTCTGTCTGCTCTTTCCGTCCGTTCCCCTCTATCGACTGTCAAATGCTCTCGTACTACCGCTGGCCGAAACTAGCCCCGTCTTTTCGCTCACCGTGCTCACGAACGCGGCGCTCATCGGCGGAACGATTCCACTCCTCCTCTTTGCCCGGAACGCACTCGCCGGCCGAGTGAGCGTCGTGAGCTTTCTCGGTCGTCCCGTCCACTGGCGCGAGGTTCCGGCAACGCACGGTCGGCTGCTCGCCGGTGCGAACGGGCTGGAGAGGGGTCTCGACCTCGACACGCTGCGGATGTATCTCCGCTGGCGTGAGGCGAGTCTCGAAAGCCTTCGGGCAGCTCCCGACCGTTCGCGCGACCCCGCGAGCCTCCCGGCGGAGCGACCCGCACCGGGCGACGGCTCGGTCGACCCGCTCACCGACGGCGGCGAGCGCGCCGACCCGTGGGGTGCGGCGGCGTTTCTCGACGCCATCGATGGCGATGCCTACGGGACGACGCCGGCCGGCCTGCGCGCGGCACTCGATACGCTCGTGAGCCGCGGACGGCTCTGGGTGACGCCCGGGGTTCCGTTTCTCGTGCCCCTATTCATCGGTCTGTGTCTCGCGCTCGCCTACGGCGACCTGCTGTACGCCGCGATGGGTGCACTCGGGCTGTTGTGAGGGAAAGAGCTATCAGTCAGAGTTCCGAACCGAGTGGCATGAATCGCCGCTCGTGGGCTATGGGGCTGTTCGCCGGTCTCGTGGTCGGAGCGGTCACGTACGGCTGGCTCGTCGCCGACGCGGCGCTGGCGGCGACGCTCGCGGGCGTCTATACTGTCGCGGTCGGTCTCACTCTCGAACACCGTTCGGCCGTTCCAGTTGGTATCGAACGGCCGGCAGGCTACGACCCGTGGGGCGGCGCGTGGGCGGGTCTCGTCTCGCTCGCAGCGCTGGTCGGCGTGGGGTTCTGGCTCCCGCTCGAATCCGGTCTCAGGCTCGCCCTCCAGTTGCTCCTCATCGGCGTCGGGCTGGCGTCCCTCCACTGTGGTATCGGGCTGGTCCGCTCGTTGCCGACGGACGACCGCCCCGACATGGACCGAGTTCGGGCGGACTGACCCAACCGAGTCAGCCGAACAATCCCACAATCCGCGACACCAACCCACTCGGTTCGGACTCGCCTGCGTCCCAGAGTCGGAAGGCTGCGGCGACGTCGGCGTTCTCGCTGGCGACGAGCGTTTTCGCGTCGGGTGCGACGACGACCAGATTGACCTCGTAGTGGCCGTAGTAGCCGTATTTGAGCAGCGTGCGGTCGTGAAAATCGGCGACGAATTCCCGTACGTCATCGGGAATCGTCTCGACGACGAGTACGAACGTAAAGTCGGTGCTGAAGTGTTCCTCGTCGGCGTCGACATCCCCACCGAGGTCGTGGCCGAGGGCGACGAGCGCTTCGAGGTCGGCCACGCTCACCCCACCACGTCGACGAGCGTACAGGTGTTCGAACGAGCCGTGGTTGGCGTACGACAGCGCCTCGTGGAAGAACTGCTTTTTGCTCTCCACTCTGAGGAGACCATAGAGCGTGAACGACTCGCCGCGAACGCGTTTGTCGGCTTCGAGGTCGTAGTTGAACTGGAGACGCTCGGCGACGCGATGCAGGTACTCGTCGCTCCAGTCGGGGATGTCCTCGTGGTTCCCCTCGCGTTCGGCGTCGGAACTCATGATTCGTAGGCGTGAACGTCCCCCGAGACCGGCGGTGCGCCGATGGCGAGGACCTCGACGGCCGCCGTCGCCGTTTCGGCGTTGAACGCGCGCTGTGGACTGCCGGGGTCGATGGCGAACAAGCCGTCTTGTTCGATTTCGTAGGTCCCATCGGGCGTCTCGACCGACAGCGTTCCCGAAATCACATAAAACGCCTCCTCCTGCTCGTCGTGATAGTGATAGGCAAGCGGCAGCATCTCGCCCGGTTCGGCGCGAAAGCGATTGAGCGCTACCCGTTCGAGTCCCGCCGGCTCCGCTAGTCGTCGCATGCTGCACGAACGGTCGTCGGTCGTGTCGACGTCGTCCGTGTCGAGAACGCGATATCCCATGGACGGATGCACGGCAAGCACGAGTAAAAGCACACGGTCGTTGCCACGCGAACGTTTAAACGGTCGCTCGGCGTACGGGCTGAGCATGGGTGGAACGGACCGCGAAACGTGCGGTCGGTGTGCCATGACGTCCGTGACCGCGGTAGCAACGGAAGGGAACAGCGACGGCGAGCGCGCGAGTACCGACCCGTTCGCCGACGCGCGTATCGAGCTGTCCGACCGTGAACTCAGACGAGTCTCGCCGTCGGCGTGGCTCGCCGGAGCCAAGCACAGACTCGATACGGTCGTGACACGGCTCACCTACGGACGGTAGGAAGTAGATGGAAGAGAGCATTTCGGGATTCAAAGAGCGCGGCGGGTGGAACGACATCGTCGAGCACGGCGAGCGCATCACACAGGCGCTCGTCGAGTTCGAGGCCGATGGCGAGGCGTTCGACGAGTGGGACGACTGGCGGCCGAAGAGCCACGAGCGCCTCGACGAGGACGTCAACGAGAAGACCGCCGAACAGGCCTCAATCGAGGAGGGCGAAGGCGAACGCGCCGGCAAGAATCCGAACGAGGACTTGAAGAGCGCTGGCGAGAAACTCTCCCAATCCTATGCGAACATCGACGACCCCGACGAGGCGGTCGACTCGTGGGGCGAGTCGCTCGAATACGTCGCGCGCGCGGCCGATTCGGCCGGCCGGAAGGCCGTTCGGACCGTGGAGGGCACAGTATACAAGAACGTAATGACGCAGGTCGCGCCCTACTACTTCGACAACGAACTCGTGAGCGCGAACCTGAAGCGGACCGAAAGCGCCCGCGAGGGCGAGTACGCAGGCTACGTCTTCGAGGTCAACGTCAACGATGACGACCTCAAAGACGAAGTGAGCGAGCGCCTCGGCGAGTACGAGGAGGGCGTCGACCGCTGGCACGTGACGACCGAAAAGCGGACCGAAGCGCTCGAAGCGGTCGAGGGCGGCGAGGTCGAGGAGCCGGAGCCGGACACCGATTTCACGACGAACTAGGCTCGTCTTCGACCGCGACGGTCTCGCGTTCGGTTTCGGGCAGTCGATGGACGTGCGCGGTCGTGATGCGCGTGTTCTCGACCGCTTCGACGGTTATTTCGACGCCATCGTAGTCGATGGTCTCGCCCTCCTCGACCAGCCGACCGGCGCGGTTGAAGATGAAGCCCGCGATGGTCTCGAACTCCTCGCCCTCCGGCAGGTCGATGTCGAGCGCCTCGTTGACGTCCTCGATGTTGACCTCGCCCTGTGCGAGCACCGTGTCGTCGTCGATGACCTCGACGGGTTCGCGCTCGCCGCCTTCGAGAATCTCGCCGACGATCTCCTCGATCATGTCCTCGACGGAAATCAGCCCCTCGGTGGTACCGAACTCGTCGACGACGATGGCGATGCGCATGCGGTCTGCGCGCATCTCCCGGAGCAGCTCGTCGACGTTCTTCGATTCGGGCACGTGAAGCGTCGGATGGATGAGGTCCTCGAGGGCGAGGTCACCGGATTCGCCGTAGTTCAGGTCCCGGACGAGGTCGCGGATGTGGACGGTGCCGATGACGTTGTCGAGGCTGCCCTCACAGACCGGGACGCGGGCGTGACCGCTCTGGACGCAGGTCTCGATGGCCTCCTCGATGCTCGCGTCGGCCGTGACGGCGGTGACGTCGAGCCGTGGCGTCATCACCTCCTTGGCGATGGTGTTGTTGAACCGGAAGATTCGCTGGAGCATCTCGCGTTCGTCCTCGGCGATGACGCCCTCGCGCTCGCCCGTCTCGATGATGTCCTGTATCTCGTCGCGGGTCACATACGAGGTCTCGATGGCCGACCCGCCGCCCGTGATACGGTTGATCTGGCGGGTGAGGTAGTCGAAGACGACGATCAATGGAAGCAAGGCATACTCGGCGATTTTCAGCGGACGAGCGATGGTGAGCGCCCACGATTCGGTGTTCTCGACGGCGTAGGATTTCGGCGCGCTCTCGCCGAAGAGGAGGACGAGCGCCGTAATGCCGAACGTGGAGATGGCGACGGCCGCGCCCTGTGAGTAATAGAGAGCGAGCAGCCCCGTCGTGATGGAGGTCATGGCGATGTTGACGATGTTGTTGCCGACCAGAATCGTCACCAGTAGGCGATGGGGGTTCGACTTGAGTTCGGCCATCGTCGCCGCGCCCGGCGTGCCGTCCTCGACGAGCGCCTCCACACGGTGGGAGGCAAGCGAGAACATGGCGATCTCCGAGGAGGAGAAAAACGCCGAGAGACCGATGAGGAGGAGGACGACGGCGACGCCGATGGCCGTGAACGTCCCGTCGGACAGCGAAATCCCGAGAATATCGACGGCGAGCGGGAGGGCGGGCACATCCAACACGAACGCGAGCGGTTGCATCAACGCGACGACCTTACCCGCCGGCTGGATTAAACGTTCGCATGGTCCGGGTGGCGAGGCGAAGGCCTTAGGCCGGTCTCGGCCCAAACGGACCCATGAGCACCACCCAAGCGACACCCACCGAGACGACCGAGCCGCTCACGCTCTATCGACTCCAGGCCTGTCCGTTCTGTGAGCGGGTCGTGCGCCGTCTCGACGAGCTGGACATCGACTACGAATCGCGCTTCGTCGAGCCGCTGCACTCGAAACGCGACGCCGTCAAGCGTGCCTGTGGCAAGCGCACCGTCCCAGCAATTGTGGACCCGAACACCGGCGTGACGATGGCCGAGAGCGCGAACATCGTCGAGTATCTCGACGGCACCTACGGGGAGCAAGCCTAATGGTCGACTTCGATGTCGTCGAACTCGACGCCACCGACCACCCCGAGGTGGGCGAGGAGGCACCCGACTTCACCCGTCCGCTCGTCGATAGCGAGGTATGGGCGGACGTTTCGCTCTCGTCCCTGCTTGAGGACGGACCGCTCGTCCTCCTGTTCCATCCGATGGACGGGGCCTTCCCCGCGACCTACATCTGGAACGAAGTCCGCGACCGGGGTTGGACCGACGAGATAGACATAGTAGGCCTGTCGATTTCGACGCCGTACGAGCACAAACGGCTCATCGAGGAACGCGGTATCGACGCGCGGCTGTTTTCGGACCCACAGAACGGCGTCGCCGAGACGTACGACATCGTCAACGACCTCGACGGGATGGCCGGCGTCGCGGAACCGCGGCCCGCAGCGTTCGTCATCGACGAAGAAGGGACGGTTCAGTACGCGTGGGTGGCCGAGGAGTGGCCGGACTTCCCCGAGTACGACGCAATCGAGGCGGCCATCGACGAGCTGTGATGGATGTCTCGCGCGCCGCTGAAGCTGTCCGCGACGGCGAACTCGTCGTCTATCCGACCGAAACGGTCTATGGACTCGGAGCCGACGCACTCGACGGCGACGCCGTGGCACGCGTCTTCGAGGTCAAGGGCCGCTCGCGCGAAAAGCCGGTTTCGCTGGCCGTGCCGACGGTCGAGGCGGCGCTCGCGCACACGAACCCCAGCGACCGCGAGCAGCGATTCATGCACGAGTTCCTGCCGGGACCCGTTACCGTCCTCGTCGAGGCGCAAGAGACAGTACCAGAGGTTCTGACCGCCGGTCGCCCCCGAGTGGGAGTGCGTGTACCCGACCAGCCGGTGGCACGGGAGCTGCTTCGAGAGACGGGACCGCTCACGTCGACGAGCGCGAACGTGAGCGGGCAGCCGAGCGCGCGGCGCGTCGAGGGAATCGACGAATCGGTGCGTGCGGCCTGCGGGGCCGTCCTCGACGATGGCGAGTGTCCGGGTACCGAGAGCACCGTCGTCGACGTTTCGACGGACACCATCCACCGGCGCGGGGCACGGGCTTCGGACGTGGCGGCATGGCTCGATTAGCCCAAGCCAAGCAGCGAGCGCAGCGAGCGGGTCTTCACGCCGCACTCCTCGCGGTACTCACAGGACTCACACTTCGAGCGGTCGTCGAGGCGCGGCGGCGGGCCGTCGATTGATTCGAGCGTGCGGACCGCAGTACGGTAGGCCGCCGTCCGTCGCGTCGTGAGGGGTACTTCGCGGATGATACCATACGAGGGATACTCGACGAACGCGCGTTCGACCGGCGTTTCGCGCTCGAAGGCGAGCGCCTTCGCGGCCGCGACGGCGTGCACAGTTTGGGGGTGCCAGACGCCGTTTTCGGGCGGGTTGCCGGCAGAAACGAGTGATGGAGTGGGTGAATCGAGGGCTAGAACCTTGTGGGCGATGCCGCGACAGTCCTTGCCGGTGAGGAGCACGTCGCGGTCGGCGGGATGGGCGAGTGCGTCGAAGGCATCGAGACGAGCCTTCGCACACGAGAGATTCGTCCGGAGCTGGGTCGGCGTGACGTCGATTGGTGCCTCCGTGAGGTCGGCCCCGTCGAGGATGTCGTCGTACCGAAAGGCGAGTTCGCGGCAGTTCTCGACGTCCGGCGGCGGCCCGCGGTCGGCGTCGTCGCGCCACTGATAGTAACACTGCCGCGGGCAGTAGGCGGCCGTTCTGAGGTCGCTGAAGGCGTGTTTTCCCATGCGGCGGCTGGCCGCGGCTTCGGATATAAACGCTCGTATCGCTGCCACGTACCGGGCAAACCGAAGACCACTTCGGCGGCGGTGACGGAAGCCATATTGGCTCGGAGTCGCAATTCTCGGCGATGACCAAACGCCACGTGACGCTGCCGGCGGCCGCCGAAGCTGGTTTACAGGAGTTCCTCACCGACGTCGACGAGCGACTCTCGGGACCCGAAGATACGTGTACGGTGGTCGCCGAAACGCTCGCCGGTCTCTACGGCGACGGCGACGCCTACCGACGGTTTCTGGACGGTGAGGACGTCTCGCCGGCCGAGCGGGTACGACTACAGGGCTATGACCCCTGCAACGCGACGCTCGAAAGCGAGTATTACGCCGAGAAAGACGAGGAAAGGTTCGAAGACTCGAAACATCTCCAGTGGCTCTGGCGACAGTTCGACGCCACGCCGATGGCCGACAACGTCGACTTCGCGCTGCGATTCAGGCAGATGCTCGCCAATCACCTCTTCGAGGAAGCCGGCGAGAACCTCAGGCTGTTCAAGGGAATCTCGATGACCTACGGCCACAACATCTCGGTCGGCGATAACACTGTCATCCACGACGACGTCCACCTCGACGACCGCGGGGCGCTCGCCATCGGCAATCGAGTGAGTATTGCTGACGATACACACGTCTACAGCCACGACCACGACCTCGTCGACCAGACCGACATCGAGAACTTCCGCACCGTCATCGACGACGACGCACGCCTCGGCTACGACTCGATGGTTCGGGCGGGCGTGTGCGTCGGCAAGAACGCGATGGTCGGCGCGAAGGCGGTCCTCCAGCGTGACGTGCCGGCCCACCACGTCGCGGTCGGCACGCCCGCGAAATCGGTGAGAGTGAAGCCCGGCTGGGAATCGGTCGCCGAGCCGGTCGAAGACGCGAACGCCGACCGCCGCAGCGAGCGCCGCATCGCAACCGACCTCCCCGAGGACATGGAAGCCTTCGACGAGTTCGGCCGCGACCTGACCCCGCCGAACTGACTACGCCTCGTTCGACCACGACGAGCGCCCACCCTCGACGGCGGGGTCCGGGTCGGGCGTGGCGGCGACGGCCATCCGGCTGTCGGGGTCGTACCCGATGGCCCCGCGCTCGACGAGGGCCGGGATGTGGACGTGATGGAGCCGGATGGCGACGCGCGCCCGCTCGTCGTCGCTCACCGATTCGAGAGGGACGGAGCGCTCGCTCGCCACCACGTGGGCCGCGAGCGTCCCGAGTTCGACGGGATAGACGAACTGCCCGAGACAGCCGAGCAGATGGCGCTTGCGAGCGTCGCCCGTGCTCGGAACCGATGGGTCGCTCGATGCCGGCACCTGCTTCGAGGGCGAGGAGTCCTTTGACATGGCGACTGACGGACGGACGAACGGGCCAGCCATAAAGAAATTGCATGACTGTTCCGGGTGGACGAAGCTCCGGGGAGTCGGCCGCGCACTCATTCCGTCCCGCTCGCGTCGTCGCTGTCGTCGGCCGTGCCGGCGGCGGGTTCGGAGCCGACACCGGTGGCCGGACTCGCTTCCGGGCCGACCGACCGCTCGTGGAGCAGTCCCGGCAACACGACGTTGATGAACTGGACGACGAACACGACGACCAGCGGCCCGAAGAACAGGCCATACCAGCCGAACAGCACAGTTCCAAGGATGTACGCGAACATCACGAGACCGGTGTGCAGCGTCCGGCCCGAGAGGTACGGTCGGAGGAACATGACGGGAAGCATATCGAGGAAGACGAACGCGACGACGAAGAAGACGGCCGGGAACCACAGCAGCGTGGGGTCGGTGCGGAACGCCTCGACGACGAGATACAGCCCCATCGGGACGTAGACGAGCTTGCCGACGACGATGGGGACGAAACTCGCAAGCCCGGTCGCCAACGCGAGCGCGGTCGGCAACGGAATCGAGAGCTGTGGGGGTGCAACGGCGTTCAGGCCGTTGTAGACGGCGGCGGCGACGACCGCGACGAGCAACACGGTGAGCACGTTGCCGAAGTACACCGAGTGAAGGTCGCGGTCGATGGCCGAGAGGAAGGCGTGCTGGGCCGTCCCCTCGTCGCCGACCTCGGCGCGAAACCACGCCGCGAGGTCGTGGTCGTCGCGCAGGAGGTAGAAGGCGAAGGTGAGCGAGAGGAACAGATGCAACAGTCCGGTGGTGAGCGTCGAGAGCACCCCGAGTCCCTGACTGACCACCTGCTGGAAAACGCCGGAGTCACCCAACTGCTGTCTGAGAGCCCTGAGCGCATCGAGCGGGCCGCCTCGGAGCCGGGAGACGTCGAGATACGGTCGGAGGAACTGGGTGTACCGGTCGGCGAGCGGTCCCTGAAGCGAGCTGAGCTGGCCGAGACCGATGACGACGAGATACGCAGCCAGCAACAGCGCCGGCAGCGCGACCACGACCATCGTCAGCGCAGCCGCCGGACCACTCGACAGCACCGCCTCCAGTCGGCGGTTCACCGGTCGAACGGCGTAGTAGACGAACAGCCCGAGCACGAACGTCCCGACGAACGAATAGCCGATGAACGACACCGTCGCCGCGACCGCGACGCCGAGCAGCCACCAGCCGAGACGCGAGCGGTCGCCGAGAACGTCGAAGTCCATGCCCGGAGAAACAGGGAGCGTCGGAAAACGCTGCTGCCAGCATGCGTCACGGGTTCCGTGAAGAACCACCACAAAACTCATTACGGGCAGCCAAGTAGTGAGAGACGGGACGACGGTGCTCCCGCTCGGAGGCAGGTTCGCAAAACGGTAAGAACCCCGTTGCGTGGCATCACCCTGTCTTCGGGGTTTTCCAGACTGGTCCGCTGCCAGCCTATCGGTTTCGGGTTCCTTCGGAACAAAAGCGTTCTGTTTCCGTTCGGTATCTCAAACGACCCATTCGACCCTATAGAGATCAGCCTTCGGCTGCGAACGGTGCTCCGGAATCGACGACCGTCGGTGCGCCGTGACCGTCATCGTTATGACGGCGGTGACACAAACGGGAGACGAGCGTCAGTGGTGTAGCCTGGTATCACCTCAGCTTCCCATGCTGATGACCCGCGTTCAAATCGCGGCTGACGCATCCTTCAGTCCGTTTCGATGTCGCCGTCGGGGTCGCCCGCTGGCGCGCCCACCGCTTGGCCGTCGTCGGTTTCGGCCATCGCCTCGATACCGCCGGCTTCCTCCGATTCGGCCGCCTGGCGCTGGCGGAGGCTCTGACGGGTGAACTCGGGCGTCGCCCGAACCCCCGACTCGCGGCTGCGAAACGAGCGAATCAAAAAGAGCGCGACGCCGACCGAGAAGGCGGCGGCGAGAACGGTCGCACCCGTGGTCGCAAACGAGTAGAGCATCGCCGTCGAGATGACGCCCGCAGTCAGCAACGCGCCGAAGACGAGGCGGTTGGCGAGCGTCTCGAAGAGGTCGTCGGTGTCGTCGATGTCGGCATGAACCGACAGGTTTCCCTGGTTCAGCGAATCCAGTGTGCGTTCGAGTTTCGGCGGGGCTCGCACCGCGGCCTGTGCGAGGTCCTGGACCTCCTCGCTGCGGCCTTCGAGGAACTGTCTGAGGCCCTCCTCGCGGTAGCCCTCCTCGACGAGGTAGTCGGTGGCCACGGAGATGAAATCGAAGTTCGGGTCGAGCGTGACACAGACCCCCTCGACGACCGTCGCTACGCGGAGGACCAAGGCGAGGTTGGCGGGCAACCGGAGCGGAAATTCGTAAATCGTGTCCTCGACCTGCCCGACGACCTCCTGGATTCGGTACTGGTCGACCTCCTCGCCGCGGACGTCCTGGATGGCGAGTTCCATCACGTTGCCCATCGTCTCGCGGTCGGCCTCGGGACTCAGGGTTCCCATCTCGACGAGTGCGTCGAGGATGGCGTCGATGTCCTGATTGGCGATGCCCATGTAGAACTCGATGATCTTGTCTTGGATGTACCCCTCCACATGGCCGCTCATCCCGAAGTCGTAGAACACCAATGTTCCGTCGGGTTTGACCGAAAGGTTGCCGGGGTGTGGGTCGGCGTGGAAGACGCCATCCTGGATTATCATCTGGAGGTAGATGCGTTCGAGGCGTTCTGCCAATCCTGTTCGGTCGATACCCATCGCGTCGAGTTCGTCGATGGCCGTAATCTTCGTGCCGCTCACGTACTCCATCGTGAGAATTCGGGGTGTGGAGTGGCTCTCGACGACGCTCGGGATGCGAATCGTCGAATCGCCCGCGAAGTTGTCCTTGATCTCCGCCAGCATCCGCGCCTCGCGCGCGTAATCGATCTCCTGATGGATGGTCGTGTCGAACTCCTCGGCGAGCGTCTCCAGCGAAAAGGAGCGCGCCTCGCCGATGAAACGGATGATGACGGGCAGGCTCCACTTGATGACTTTGAGGTCGGCCTCGACCAGTTCCTCGACGTTCGGCCGGCGAACCTTCACCGCGACCGCCTCGCCGTCGAGTTCGGCCCGGTAGACCTGTCCGAGGCTCGCCCCGGAGATGGCGTCGGTATCGAAGCTGTCGAAGGCCTCCTCGGCGGGACCGAGTTCGTCCTCGATGACCCCTTCGGCCTCGCTCCAGTCGGCCGGCGGCACCTCGTCCTGGAGTTTCGAGAACTCGGCGACGTATTCTGGTGGGAGGACGTCCGGACGCGTCGAGAGGAGCTGGCCGAGCTTGATGAACGTCGGCCCGAGCGTGAGGAGGGTGTCGAGCAGCGTTCGCGCGCGTTCGCGACGCATCGCGCTCGTGACCTCCCGCCGCCTGCCGAAGAGGAGGAAGCGCCGGCGGTCGCGCAGATAGGCGACAATCAGCGGGAAGAACTGGCGGAGAACGACGAAGAACCGTCCGTACGCGCGGACGTTCACTGCGGCACCCTCACGTCTCGGCGGCCGGCCCCGGCTTCTCGCCGGTCGTTATCGGAATCGTCGTCTCGTCGGTACCCTCGCGTTTGGGCAGGCGCAGCGTGAGCGTACCGTGGTCGAGCGAGCCGTCGGCCTCGCCCGCGACGACGTTCGGCGGCAGCGGGAGGTCGGTATCGAGAAAGAGCGGGCGGTCCTCCCGCAGGTAGCGAAATTCCATCGGAAGGTTCTTCTCCCGACGCGCTTCGATGTGGAGGTGCGTTCCCTCCGTGCGGACGTCGAGCGTCTCGCTGCTCACGCCGGGCAGGTCGATGACGAGGAGATACGCCGTCTCGGATTCGTACAGGTCGGCGAACACCGGGTCCGGGAGGTCACCCAGCGCGTTCGACAGCGCGGACATGGTAGTCCGAAACAGCGCCACGGCGAAAAACCCCGCGATAGCGGCCGTTGAAACCGCCGATTGCGTCGGTGAACGGTCCGAAACGGTCCGGAACAATGAGAAACCGTCCACAACCATCGGTACCCTTCTTGTCTGACTCGTCCGTGGTGAACAGTAATGACGCAGGTCCCCCACGACGTTGCCGCGACCGACGACGAACGAACCTCTCCCGCAGTGGTGCTCCGCAACGAGGACGACGCCGCCCACGCGCTCGACGTGCGCATCACCGGGGACGACGGCGTGGTCAACGAGGCCAGCCACACCGTCGCCGGCGACAGCCAGTACGCCATCGAGTCGACGGGCGTGGACGCCGGGACGCTACGGGTCGACCTCCATGCCGACAACGGCGGGGCGGCGAGCCTCACCGTCGACGCGCGGCGCGCGCCCGTCCCGGAGTTCGTCGTTCGCCGGGAGACGATTCTCGTCGCCGGCCTGAACTGACCCGCCAGACGTTTTTGTCCCGCCCTCGGTAGCTAGTCCATGAGCGACGCCGGCTTCAAGCGACTGACCCGTCTCGACGACGCGCGCGAGCGGCTGTTCGAGCGGGTCACACCGACCGACCGCACGACGACCCGCCGGCTCGAAGCGGCCGATGGGTACGTGCTCGCGGCGGCCATCGACGCCCGGCGTGACGTACCTCACTACGAACGCGCGGCGATGGACGGCTTTGCCGTCCGCGCGCGGGATACCTTCGGGGCGAGCGAGCGCTCGCCGGCCGTCCTCGCTCGCGCCGAGACGGTCGGCCCGGACATGGGGGCGTGGGTCCATACCGGCAGCGACCTCCCCGCAGGGGCCGATGCGGTCGTGATGGTCGAACACACAGATGAGGTCGGCGAGGAAATCGAAGTCCGCGAGCCGGTGGCCGAGGGGGCAAACGTCGCACCCGTCGGCGAGGACGTCGCGGCGGGAACGCGCCTCTACGGGGTCGGTCATCGGCTTCGGCCCTCGGACCTCGGCCTGCTCAAATCGGCCGGCGTGCGGGACGTCGAGACCTACGACCCGCCGACCGCTGGCGTGATTCCGACCGGCGAGGAACTCGTCCAGAGTGAGCCGAAAGCGGGCGAAACCGTCGAGACCAACGGTCTCACGGTCTCACGGTACGTCGAGCGCTGGGGTGGCGAGGCGACCTATCGGGAGGTGGTCACCGACGAGCGCGCGGCGCTGCGGGCGGCCATCGAGCGCGACCTGACGAAGGACATCGTGGTGACCACGGGCGGGTCGTCGGTCGGCGAGCGCGACCTCGTACCCGAGGTCATCGACGAACTGGGTGAGCTGTTGGTCCACGGCGTCGCGCTCAAACCCGGCCACCCGGTTGGAGTCGGTATCGTTGAGGGGACACCTGTTCTCGCGCTACCGGGCTATCCGGTCGCGTCCATCGTCACCGCCGTGCAGTTGCTCCGGCCGGCGCTGAAGCGTGTCGGTCACTTACCGCTTCATCCACAGCCGACGAGCGAGGCGCGACTCGACCGAAAGATCGCCAGCGAACCCGGCACGCGGACGTTCGCGCGGGTCGAGCTGGACGGTTCCGACGACCCGGTGGCCGTGCCGGTGCGGACGGGCGGCGCGGGCGTGCTGTCGAGCGTCGCGCTCGCCGACGGCTGGGTCGTCGTTCCCGAGCGACGGGAGGGAGTTCCTGCCGGCGAGACCGTCGCCGTCGAACACTGGGAGCGCCTGCCATGAGCGGACGAAAGGAGTTCCGCGACCTCGCCACGCCCGAGGAAGCTCACGCGACCATCGCCGACCTCGACATCGGCGGCGGTACTGAGATGGTGGCACTCGCCGAGGCGAACGGATGTGTGCTCGCCGAGCGAGTCGATGCCGGTCTCGACGTGCCGGGGTTCGACCGGTCGGCACTCGACGGCTACGCGCTCCGTGCCCGCGAGACCTTCGGCGCGAGCGAGGGTGACCCCACCGCCTTCACCGTGGTCGGGACCGTCGAGACCGGTGAGCCGCCAGCCGTCGACATCGAATCCGGAGAGGCAGTCGAAATCGCCACCGGGGCCGTGATGCCCGACGACGCCGACGCGATGGTGCCGGTCGAGCAAACCGACGAGCGAAAGGATGAACTGCTCGTCCGCACCGCGGTGACGCCGGGCGAGAACGTGATGGTCGCGGGTGCGGACATCGCGGCGGGCGAACGCGCGCTCGGTCCCGGCACTCGGCTCACCGCCAGAGAGGTCGGCCTGCTGTCGGCACTCGGTGCCGATGAGCTTCCCGTGCGCGCGAAACCACGGGTGGGCATCGTCTCGACGGGTGACGAACTCGTCCGGCCCGGCGACGAACTCGACAGCGGGCGTGGCCAAATCTACGACGTCAACAGCTACGCGACCGCGACGGGCGTCAGGGAGGCCGGCGGCGAGCCCGTCATGTACCCTCACGCGGGCGACGACACCGAGGAGATGGAGCGCGTGCTCCGCGAGGCCGCCGCCGAGTGTGACCTCGTGCTGTCGTCGGGATCGACCTCCGCGAGCGCCGTCGACGTTATCCATCGGGTTATCGACGAGCAGGGTGAACTCCTGCTTCACGGGGTGGCCATCAAACCCGGCAAGCCGATGCTCGTCGGCCGATTGGAGGAAGCGGCGTACGTCGGTCTTCCCGGATACCCGGTCTCGGCGCTGTCGATCTTCCGCACGTTCGTCGCACCGGCCATCCGCCGGGCCGCCGGTCAGTCCGAACCTGAAACGGCGACCGTCGAGGGCCGAATGGCGAGTCATGAACGCCACGAGGAGGGCCGCCGTCGGCTCGTGCCGGTCGGATTGGTCGTCAACGGCGATGGGGAAGTGCTGGTCTATCCCGTCGACAAGGGCAGCGGCGCGACGACGAGCCTCGTCGAGGCCGACGGCATCGTGGAGATGCCGGCCGACGTCAACTACCTCGACGCGGGCGAGGCAGTGACCGTGCAGCTATTCTCGCCGGACGTTCGCCCGCCGACGCTGTTCGGCGTCGGCGAGGACGACCCGCTACTCTCCCGATTGCTCGACCGCCTCGACCGCCCGCGATACCTGCATCAGGGCAGTCGCGGCGGTCAGCGGCAACTGCGCGACGGTGTGACCGATATCGGGGTGAGTTCGATAGCCGACGCCGAGGTCGGCACCGACATCGGCGGCTGGACGCGCGAGTGGGGACTGGTGGTCCCCGACGGAAATCCCGACGGTGTCGAAGGAGTTGCGGACCTCGTTGACGACGACCTGCGCTTCGTCAACCGGCCGACCGAATCCGGACTCCGGACGAGTCTCTCGAACGCGCTCGCAGACCTCGCCGACGAGCGCGACATCGAGCGCCACGACCTCGTCGACGCCATCGACGGGTTCGAGTTCACCGTACAGGCCCACGAAAGCCCCGCACGACGGGTGCTCGCGGGCGACGGCGACGCCGGTCTCGGCCTGCGTGCAACGGCCGCGAAACTCGGCTGTGGGTTCGTTCCAGTTGGTAGCGAGCGGGTGCGCGTGCTCGCAAATCCAGAGCGCACGGATAAGCCGGGCGTCGAGGAACTCGAAACCGAACTCACCGACATCGACTCGCTGCTCGACGAGATACCCGGATACAGCCGCTGAAGTGCCGGCCGGCAGCCGGCGGTTGCGGTTGGCGGCCGTGGTGCGGTTCCTGGTGGATGAAGGGCGAGCGACCATCGGGAGCGAGGGCTTCTGCGGTGCTGTCGCGGTGCGGAGAGCGGTGGCATCCGCGCGAGCGCGGTTCGCCGTGAGTAGCGAGGGACCGAAGGTCCCTCGGACCATGCGAACGGGCGTTCACGAGAGCTTCGCTCTCGTGCAGCCCATCAGAAGCCTTCGGCTTCTGAGGACGCTCCGCGCCCGTGAACAGACGAACGAAGTGATCGAGCGGGAGTTTTTGGTCCAGATTTTTGCGAATCCCCTGCGAGCGAACGGAGTGAGCGAGCAACGGGGGTGAAGTAAAAAGGTGGTGGCTTCAGGGGTAGGTGAACCACTCATCGTAGGCGTCGGTGCGGCGCTCGACGACCTCGAAGAATTTCGATTGGATGTCCTCGGTGACGGGACCGCGCTCGCCCGGCCCGATGGTGACGTCGTCGACCGAGCGGATGGGGGTGATTTCGGCGGCGCTCCCGGTGAAAAAGAGTTCGTCGGCGGTGTAGAGTTCGCCGCGGCTGATGGCCGCCTCGTCGTGGACCGTGTAGCCGAGGTCCCGGGCGAGCGTGATGGCCGTCCGGCGGGTGATGCCATCCAGAATGCTCTCGGACAGACCAGGAGTATAGAGTTCGCCGTCGTTGACGAGGAAGACGTTCTCCCCTGGGCCTTCGGCGACGTTGCCCTCCTTGTTGAGAACGATGGCCTCGACGTAGTCGTTCCGTCGGGCCTCCTCGCCGGCGAGCATCGAGTTCACGTATAACCCTGTGGTCTTCGCGTTCGTGGGAACCTGGCTGGAGGCGTGTTTGCGCCACGACGAGACCATCACGTCGACGCCGTTTTCGAGCGCCTCCTCGCCGAGATACGTCCCCCACGGCCAGCAGGCGATAGCAGTTCTGGTGGGACAGTCCTTGGGACTCACGCCCAGACTGTTGTAGCCGTAGAAGGCGATGGGACGGATGTAACACGACTGGAGGTCCTGGCTCTCGATGAGTTCGAGCGTCGCCTCGGTGAGCTCCTCCCGGGAGTGGTCGATGTCCATGTCGTAGGGTTTCGCGGAGTTGTAGAACCGGTCGAGGTGTTCGTCCCAGCGGAAAATCGCGGGACCCTCCTCGGTGTCGTAACACCGCACGCCCTCGAAGATGCCCGAGCCGTAGTGGAGTCCGTGAGTCAGCACGTGCACCTGGGCCTCGTCCCAGTCGACGAACTCGCCGTCCATCCATATCGTGTCGACGTCCATGTCCTCGAAGCCGCTCATAGCTCGAAATCGTCGGGCGATGTCTTAAATCCACGAGTGTCGGTCGGCCCAATGCTTGCCGCCGGCCGCGGCGGATACCCCCAAGTAATTATTTCGAGAGTCTTAATTACCCTAGTGAATTAGTCAGCGG
The DNA here is from genome assembly GCF_051195015.1 of Halococcus sp. AFM35. Taxonomy (NCBI): domain Archaea; kingdom Methanobacteriati; phylum Methanobacteriota; class Halobacteria; order Halobacteriales; family Halococcaceae; genus Halococcus; species Halococcus sp. AFM35. The sequence continues at coordinate 123,132 of NZ_JBNTJU010000002.1, read as the reverse complement.
CGATGAGCGATTTCGCACCGCTTTCATACGAAGACATCGCGCCCGCGCGCCGGCCGAGCCTCACCGAGGCGCTCGTGCCGGTCGGCGCGGTCGTGGTCTTCCTCGGCATCGGGTCGGGGTATCTGGGTCTCGCACCGCACGGGCCGCTGCTGTGGGCCGTCGTTTTCACCGGACTGTTCGCCCGTTATCGGTTCGATTACGACTGGGAAGAACTCTACGACGCCGCCGCGAGCGGGTTGCGGATGGGCTTGCAGGCGATACTCATCCTCTTCGTCATCTACAGTCTCATCGCGACGTGGACGAGCGCGGGCACGATTCCGGGCCTGATGTACTACGGTCTCGGAGTGCTCTCGCCGAGCATATTCCTCCCGGTGGCTGCCGTGCTCGCGGCGGTCGTGGCCTTCGCGGTCGGCTCCTCGTGGACCACGGTGGGAACGCTCGGGGTGGCGTTCATCGGCATCGGCGAGGGTCTCGGCGTTCCCGCACCGATGACCGCGGGTGCGGTCGTCTCGGGAGCCTACGCCGGCGACAAGCAGAGCCCGCTGTCGGACACGACGAACCTCGCGGCCGGCGTCACCGATACGAACCTCTACGCACATATCCGAGCGATGCGATTCGGGACGCTTCTCGCGTTCGGTCTCTCGGTGCTCGCCTACGGAGGCCTCGGCGCGGCCGTCATCGACGCCGCCGGCGCGAACGCCGCGGCCATCAGCGACCCGCTCGCGGCGACCTACGCGCTCGGTCCGCTCGTCTTCGCCCCGCTGGTCGTAACGTTCGGTCTCGCCATCTACGGGATTCCGGCGCTGCCGGCGCTGCTCGCGGGTGTCTTCGCCGGCGCGTTCACCACGATGTTCGTACAGGGCGCGTCGTTCACGCGGGCGTGGGAGGTGTTTTTGAACGGCACTGCCCCGGAGACGGGCAGCGAGGTCGTGAACGGCCTGCTCGCGACCGGTGGAATCACCGGTTCGGCGTGGACCATCGCGGTCGTCGTCGCGGCGCTCTCTCTGGGTGGGTTGCTCGAACGCACCGGTGTCCTCGCGGTGCTCGCCCACCACCTCGCGGCGGCCATCGACTCGCCCGGCTCGCTCGTCGCCGGCACGGGCGTCGCCGCAATAGTGACCAACGCCGTCACTGCCCAGCAGTACATGAGCATCGTCGTCCCTGGGATGAGCCTGCGGAGTCTCTACGACGAACATGACCTGAAGACGACCGACCTCTCGCGGGCAGTCGAGGCCGCCGGCACGCCCACCGGACCGCTCTTCCCGTGGCATGCGGGGGCGGTCTACATGGCCGGCGTGCTCGGGTTCGCCACCTCGTGGACGTTCGTGCCGTACTACTTCTTCGGCTTCCTCTCGCCGGCGGTACTATTTGTAATGGCCTACACGGGCCACGGCGTCGACCAGCGCGCCCGAACGGACGCGGTAACTGCCAACGACTAACGGAAGGCGTCGAGGACCGCGCTTCCCTCGACGTACACCAATCCGTTCCGCTCGGCATAGGCCTGTGCGCCCGCCGGCGGGAGTTCCCCACCCGCGTCGTCGAGCATCTCACAGACGACGACCGCCGGCGGGCACTCGGCGGCGTCGGCGAGCGCGAGCGCGAGTTCGGTGTGGCCGCGGCGCTCGGCCACTCCTCCCGAGGCTCCGCGGAGCAGATGGACGTGGCCGGGCGCGCGGAACTCGTCGGCGAAGTCGGTTTCGTCGGGTGCGGCAGCCGCACGCGCGAGTTCAGTGATGGTTTTCGCCCGGTCGTCGTCGGTGATGCCGGTGTAGGTGTCGCGGTGGTTCACCGTCAGCGAGAAGGACGACCGGTCGCCGTAGCTCAACGTCCCCCCGTCGGCCGCAGGATGGTCGATGGTCTCACGGGCGAAGGGGAGGTCGAACGCGCGGGCCACGGTGTCCGAAAGCGCGACACAGACCAGCCCGCCGGCGTCGTTGCGCAGGTGTGCGAGTGAATCGGAAGTGACGGCAGCGGCGGGATAGACGAGGTCGGTCTCGCCCTCGCGGTCGGCGGCATCGTGAATCAGGACTGGGTCGCCGGCCGCCAGCGAGCGAATCGCCCGTTCGACCGGTTCCGCGTTCCCGTGGTCGAGGGCGTGGTCGCTGGTCCGCGAGGTCACGATGCCACCTCGATGCGCACAGTGATAGGCTCCCCGTCGGCAAGCCCGAACTCCTCGCGGAGTTTCACCGGCGCGATGACTTCGAGCTGGTCCTCGTCGTGGTGGGTCCGTTCGGGCGCGATGACGTGGGCGCGATCGTACTCCCGACCGTCGTGGAGGACCGTCGCGGGATAGCAAAACGCCGGGCCATACGTACGGTCGTCGTCCTCCCAGCCGTCGATTTTCGTGGGTTCGGCCGCATCGAGCGCCGTGCGCGCTCTGGTGCTCTCGGCGGCGAGTGCAACGTTGAGTGTGCCGGGAAACGGCTCGTAGCCGAGTCGGTCCTCGAACTGGGCCATGTAGCCCGACAGCGAGATGTAGTGGCGACCCTCGCCCATCCCGCTCGTCACGGTCCCATCGAGTTCGACAGTCGTGTGCTCCTCGAACAGGCGTCGGTAGTCGGCGTACTCGGCCCGCAGCGCGCGCTCGCCGGTCTCGGTCACTGCGACCCACTGACCGTCGGCGACGGTTTCACGGGCGAGGAGTCCGGCATCGTCGAGGTGCTGGAGGCGTCTGGAGGCGGTCTGGTTCGAGGCGTCGAGGTCGGCCGCGAGGGCCGCACAGGAGATTTTGACGTCGCTTTCGAGCGCGCCATCGAGTGCGAGCAGCTTGAGGGTGGTGAGTTCGTCGTTGCCAACTGTGCCCTCGGTTGCCATCGACATGGTTCGATACAACGACCCGCCCCGCATAAGCGTATCGGATGTGGAATGGATACCAAAAACGTGATGCGGTTCGTCGGTCGGGTGTCATCACGGAGTCCGGACGGATGACGGTAAACTCCTCGGCTTTCGGCAACGAGGCATCTACTCGAACCCAACACGCATTTGGTGGGAGCCACGGAAGCGGAGACATGTTCCTCTCCCTTCGCGCCGAGGTCGCCGGGGCGCTGTCGGACGCGCTCGATTCGCTCGATGTCGAAACCACGGACCTCGGCATCGAGGACCCGCCCGAGAGCGTCGATGCCGTGCTCGCCTCCAGCGTGGCCTTCCGGCTGGCTGCGGAGGTGGGTGCGCCACCGCCACAGCTGGCCGGTGACCTCGCCGAGGCAATCGACCCATCGACGTACGACTACATCGAGTCGGTCTCACAGGCCGGCCCGTACGTCAACTTCCATCCTTCGCAGGCCTACTACGACGCCACTCTCCAAGCAGCCGGCGAGGAGGAGTTCGGCCGACTCGACGAGAAGGGCGAAACGGTGGTCGTCGAACACACGAGCGCGAACCCCACTGGTCCCGTCCACGTCGGCCGGGCGCGCAACCCCATCATCGGCGACGCGCTCGCCAACGTCCTCGATTTCGCTGGCTACGACGTTTCGCGGCACTACTACGTCAACGACGCCGGCCGACAGATGGCCGTGTTCACGTGGGCCTACGAGACCTTCGAGGAGAGCGACCTGCCCGAGCCGGCGCGCGAGCGGGGCGATTACGACCTCGTGCGCTACTACCGCAAGGGCAACGAATTTCTCGAAGAGGCGAGCGAGAGCGCAAGCGAGAACGCCGAAGCGGAAATCCGCTCGATTCTCGAAGGGCTTGAGGAGGGCGACGAGACGACCTACGAGCGGGTGGAGGAGGTCGTCGACGGCGTGCTCTCGGGGATGCGCGAATCGCTCGACCGTCTTCCCGTGAACTTCGACGAGTTCGTCAAGGAGACTCGATTCATCCGCGACGGGAGTACCGAAGACCTCGTTGCGCGCCTCAAAGACACCGAGTACGCGGTCTACGAGGAGGATGCGTGGCAGCTCGACCTGCCGAGCTTCGAGAAGAATTTGGTCTTCCTCCGTTCGGACGGAACGAGCCTCTACACCACCCGCGATTTGGCCCACCACGAGTGGAAGTTCGCGAATTTCGACCGCGCCGTCACCGTACTGGGCGAAGACCACAAGCTCCAGGCCGAACAGCTCCGCGAAACCCTCGATGTTCTCGGCAACGACACCGACCAGCTCGATTCGGTGTACTACTCGTGGATAAACCTCCCCGAGGGCGGGATGAGTACCCGACAGGGCACCGGCATCGACCTGGACGACCTGCTCGACGAATCCATCGCACGCGCCCGCGAGGAGGTCGAGTCCCGGCTCGACTCGCGGATTCGTGACGACGAACTCGGGGAGGAAGACGTGGCACGCATCGCCCGCCAAGTGGGCATCGGCGCGGTGCGCTACGACATCGTGGCGAAACAGCCCGCGAAATCCATCACCTTCGAGTGGGAGCGCGCGCTCGATTTCGAGGCCCAGAGCGCCCCCTATGTGCAGTACGTCCACGCACGGACCTGTGGGATTCTCAGCGAGGCCCAACACGCCTCGAAGAGTCGAGCGGACCCACCGCGAGAAGATGCTGCCGACGGCGTTCCAGAAACCGTCGATACAACCCACCTCACGACCGACGAGGAGCGCGAACTGCTGGCGGTGATCGCCCGGTTCCCGGCGGTCGTCGACCGCGCGGCCGACGAACTCGCGCCACACGTGGTGGCGACCTACACTCGCACGTTCGCCGAGGCGTTCAACGCCTTCTATCGGGAGTGTCCAGTGTTATCAGCCGACGGCGAGGTGCGCACACAGCGCCTCGCGCTCGTGGCCGCTGCCCGGCAAACAGTGGCGAACGCCCTCGGCCTGCTCGGCGTCGCCGCGCCCGAATCGATGTAATCAGTTCTCGCTTCGGTCGAGCATGCCTGAGAGGCGGCCAACGACGGTCGAGTCGGCTGCATCGGGTTCGTCCGAGCGACTCACGAGGTCGCTGTCGGCGAACGTGCCCGTGCCGGGGTCGCCGCGCTCTACGAGCGTCGCCGCGAGGCGCTCGTAGGCGTCGGCAGCGTAGCTTTCCGGAGCTGTTTCGACGAGCGGCTCGTCGCCGGCGGCGTCGGTTTCCGGCACGACCGCGAGCATCTCGACGCCGAGGTCGGCGGCCAACGCCGAGATGTCGGTCTCCTCGCCGGCGTGGGTGAGCACCGCCCCGACGACCGTCCCACCGGCGTGGGCGGCGAAGTCGATGGTTTTTCCCGCGTCTTCGATGGCCATCGAGTCGGGCGTCGTCACCACGACCACGCCGTCGGCGACGCCGAGCGGGACGGCGCTCTCGTGGCTCAGCCCCGCGCCGGTGTCACAGAGCACGAAATCGGCCGCCTCGGCGAGCGAGCCCAATACCCGGCTGAGGTCGCCGGGGTCGGCGTCGGCGAACGCATCGAGCGAACGCGACCCCGGAACGGCGACGAGATACGGTCCCTCCTCGGGCGGCGAACGCGTCGACGGCCCCTCAGTAGGAAGCCAGACGAGCGCCTCGTGGAGGGGGGTCTCACCCGCGAGCACGTCGTGCAGGGTCGGCCCGGATGGGAGGTCGACCATCGCGCCGAGGTTCGCCATCGCGAGGTCCGCATCGACGACGACCGTGTCGTGGCCCGCCGCGCGGAGTGCCGCGCCGAGGTTCACCGTAGAGGTGGTCTTGCCGACGCCGCCCTTGCCGCCCGCCAGCGCATAGACGTGGCCGGTCATGGCTGTTCTAACCACGAGTGGCTACATAAAACTGCCCGCAAGGTTCGGGCTGTCAAAGGGTACTTACCCCGGAAGGCGGTATATCTCACAATGAGCACCCAGCAAGCCGAGCAATCGGACCGGAAGAAATACGAGTTCCGGCGTGTCATCGAGGACCTCAAGGAATACGAAGGCTCGGGAACCCAGCTCGTCAGCCTCTATATCACCCCCGACGAGCAGATCTCGGACAACGTCGCCCACATCAACGAGGAGTACTCCGAGGCCTCGAACATCAAATCCAAACAGACCCGCACGAACGTCCAGGACGCCCTGAAGAGCATCAAGGACCGACTCAGATACTACGACACCGTACCCGAGAACGGAATGGTGCTATTCAGCGGCGCTATCGACACCGGCGGCGGCCAGACCGAGATGGTCACCAGAGTGCTGGAGGACCCACCACAGCCCATCCACTCCTCGATGTACCGGTGTTCGTCGGAGTTCGTCACCGACCCCTTAGAGGAGATGCTCGCCGACCAGGGCCTCTTTGGACTCGTCGTGCTCGACCGGCGGGAGGCCAACGTCGGCTGGCTCAAGGGCAAGCGCATCGAACCCGTCAAATCGGCGTCATCGCTGGTCCCGGGCAAGCAGCGAAAGGGTGGCCAGTCCGCCCAGCGGTTCGCCCGCCTCCGACTGGAGGCCATCGACAACTTCTATCAGGAGGTCGCGGGGATGGCCGACGACCTGATGGTGCCCGAACGTCACGACCTCGACGGCGTGCTGGTAGGCGGGCCATCGCCCACCAAGGACGAGTTCCTCGATGGCGATTACCTCCACCACGAACTTCAGGAGAAGGTCATCGGCAAGTTCGACGTCGCCTACACCGACGAGTCGGGACTGTCGGACCTCGTCGACGCCGCGAGCGACGCGCTGGCCGACCAGGAGGTCATGCAGGACAAAGCCGAGATGGAGGAGTTCTTCGCCGAGCTTCACGGTGGCGACCTCGCGACCTACGGGTTCGGTCCCACCCGCGAGAACCTCGTGCTCGGCTCGGTCGATAGACTTCTGATCTCCGAGGACCTCCGCAAGGACGCCGTGACCTACCACTGTCCCGAGGGCCACGAGGACCACGAACTCGTCGACCCGCATGCCGAGACGCCCGACCACGCCTGCGAGGAGTGTGGCGCGGAACCCGAGACCGTCGAGCGCGGGGACGCAATCGACCATCTCATCTCGATTGCCGAACAGCGCGGCACCGAGACGCGATTCATCTCCTCGGACTTCGAGAAGGGCGAACAGCTGCTGAACGCCTTCGGTGGCATCGCCGGCATCCTGCGGTACTCGACGGGCGTCTGAACCGTTCGCCGACCGAGCCGTGGAAGAAACTATATACCGTCGGCGACGGAGTGGACGGTAGCGACTATGGTCTCGCCCGGCACACTCACGGCACTCACGGCGCTCGCGGACGGCTCGCAAGCGGAGTACGAACCGACCATCGACACCGAAGGCGGCACGGTGAGCTATCCCGACGCCGCGGCGCGCCTCGACGCGGGCGACCCCGCGGCCTTCGAGGTGCTCGAATCGCTCGCCAAACGCGGAATTTTGGGCAAGACCTTCGAGGAGAAGGTGTATCTCTGCCCCGGCTGCGGCGCGGAGGGGATGGCCTACACGACCGCCTGCCCGGGTTGTGGCTCGGCACATACAGTCGAGACCGAACTGTTCGAGCATCTCTCGTGTGGTCACATCGCCGCACGCGAGGCGTTCGAAGTCGGTCCCGAGGAGTTCGTCTGTCCCGACTGCGAGGCCCATCTCGACTCGCTCGACGAGGTCGAGCGCGGGTTGCGCCACGTCTGTCAGGACTGTGGGTCGTACGCCGAGTCTCCCGAGCACGGGCTTCGCTGTCGTGACTGTGACGACATCTACGCGCCGGGCGATGCAACCGAGCGCGTGCTCTGTCGGTACGCGCTCACCGACGAAGGGACGCGCTGGGTGGAGGCACAGCTCGCCGCCCGCGAGTCGATGGTCGAGACCCTCGAAGGGCGCGGCTTCGACGCGCAGGCGAACACGACAGTGAGCACCGACCGAGGCGAGCAGCCCGTCCACGTCTACGGCGAGGACGACCTGCTCGACAGCCGCGTCGTGGCGGCGGTTCACGAACGCCCCGAACGGGAGGCCGCGACCCAGTTGCGTGACATCGCGGCTGCCGTCGATGCGCGGCCGTATCTCGTGACGACGCTCGGGTCCGTCGAGACCGGCGTCGTGTCAATCGCCGAAGACGCCGACATGCGGATTCTGAGCGCCGATACGGACGGGAGCCTCAGCAACGACTATCAGGTCACGGAGGGTCAGCGCACCGCGCCGTCGCTGGTCCAGCGCATCGCCTCGGCAGTGAAACAGCCCTAATCGCGGAACTGGGCCACCTGCCGGCGGCGCGTTGTGAGGTCGATGTTCGGGTCGAGCGACGGGTCGCTCGCCAATCTATCGAGGACGAGCAACGGGTCGGTTCCCTTTCGTTCAACCCGTTCGAGCAACGTCTCGACCGCCCCACGGTGCAGCGCGAGCGAATCGAGCAACCCGACTGTGAGCGCCATCGGGACCGCCGCCGCATCGGTCGGAAAGTCGTCGCTCACGGCCGCGAAGTCGGGGTTCGCGTCGGCGCTCTCGACCGAGTGGAGCACGAGACAGCGCGTGCAGAGCGCGGCCGCGGGTTCGTCGAAGAGTTCGCGGAGGTCGTCGGGAACGGCGAACGCGACCGTCGCGGCTCCGCAGTCGGGACAGTTCATGCGCGAATCAGGGAGTCAGAGGTGAAAGCCTGCCCGGCGGCCACGGTGCGGCGCGGTGGCGGTGCAGTACGGTGTGGCGCGGTTGTGGCGGTTGCGGTCCTCGGCGGATGAAGAGCGAGCGACCGGAGGGAGCGAGGGCTTCTGCGGCCGGTGCGGTGGCTGTGCGGTTTGCGGAGCGGAAGACATCAGCATCCGCGCGAGCGTAGCGAGCGGGGTTCGCCGCTCGCGCGGTTTGCGAGCGGGAGTTTTTAGTCCAGGTTTTTGCGAGGAGAGGTTGGCAAACGAAGTGAGTTAACCCGACGAGTAAAAAAGTGGGTGCTTAGTCGTCCGCGGGAGCCGCGCCGCCGGAGCTGTCCTGCTGGGCCTTGGTGTGGGGCAGCTTGCCGCCGTCGGCGAGGATTTCGCGCTCGCGCTGGGAGGCGTCGAGCACGCCGGTGGTCTCCCAGTCGTCGTTCACGCGAACCGTGAACTCCTCCTGACCGGAGCGGACGGCCTCTTCGACGTCGTCGACGATTTCGATGTCATCGCCCTGTTCGATTTTCTCCTGTGCGTCGGCGTCGATTTCGAGCGGGAGCAGCCCGAAGTTGAAGAGGTTCGCCTTGTGGATGCGGGCGAAGCTCTCGGCGAGGACGCCCTCCACACCCAAGTACATCGGGCAGAGGGCGGCGTGCTCGCGCGAACTCCCTTGGCCGTAGTTCTCGCCGGCGACGAGGAAGCCCCCATCACTATCGAGCGCGCGCTGGGCGAACTCCTCGTCGACTCTCGAAAGGGTGAACTCCGAGAGTTTCGGGATGTTCGACCGGTACATCAGGATGTCCTGGGTCGCGGGGATGATGTGGTCGGTCGTGATGTTGTCGCCCATTGTGAGCAGCGCTGAGCCCTCCAAGTGAGCGTCGAGCGGGTCTTTGAGGGGGACGTCGCCGATGTTCGGCCCTTTCACGAGACCGTCGTCGACGGACTCGTCGGGCGCGATGAGGTCGGCCGTCGAGCCATCATACTGGTCGGCCATCTCGAAGCCGGGGTCCTCCAGGTCGCCGAGTTCGTCGGCGAGGTCCCGCGGGTCGACGATTTCGCCCGCGATGGCCGAGGCCGTGGCGACCTCGGGCGAGCAGAGATAGACCGAGTCGTCCTCGATGCCCGAGCGACCCTCGAAGTTGCGGTTGAACGTTCTGAGGCTCACCGAGTCGGAGGCGGGCACGTGGCCGATGCCGATGCAGGCACCACAGGTGGCCTCGGAGAAGTTGACGCCGGCGGCCATCATCTCGGCACTCCAGCCCTCCCGGGCGAGCAGTTCGGAGGCCTGTTTCGAGCCGGGCGCGACGATCATCTCGGTCGTCTTGTTCACTTCGCGGCCTTCGAGCATCTTCGCCCCAGGAAGAATGTCCTCGTAGGCTCCGTTGGTACACGAGCCGATGATGACCTGATCGACGTCCTCGCCGGCGACCTCGCCCACGGGGACGACGTTGTCGGGCATCGACGGCGTAGCGATGAGCGGTTCGATCTCGCTCAGGTCGACCTCGATTTGGTCGTCGTACTCCGCATCGTCGTCCGGGCCGATCTCGACGTGTTCGTCGCCGCGGCCGAGGCGGTCGAGGAACTCCTGGGTGCGGTCGTCGGTCGGGAAGATGGAGGTCGTCGCCCCCAACTCGGTGCCCATGTTCGTGATGGTCGTCCGCTCGGGCACCGAGAGGTTCTCGACGCCCGGACCGGTGTATTCGAGCACCTTGCCGACGCCACCCTTCACGGAGAGTTCGCCGAGCAGGTGGAGGATGACGTCCTTCGCGGTCGCCCATTCGGGGAGTTCGCCCTCCAGATGGACGTTGACGACCTCGGGCATCTCGATGTAGTAGGGACCGCCGCCCATCGCCACCGCAACATCGAGCCCACCGGAGCCGATGGCGAGTTCGCCCATCCCGCCAGGCGTCGGAGTATGCGAGTCGCTGCCGAGCATCGTCTTGCCGGGCGCGGCGAACCGTTCTTTGTGGACCTGATGACAGATTCCGTTGCCGGGGCGCGAGAAGTGTGCGCCGAAGGTGCCGGCCGCGCTCCTGAGAAAACGGTGGTCGTCGGAGTTCTTGAAATCGAATTGGTAAGTCTGGTGGTCACAGTACTGGGCGGCGAGCTCGGTCTGGACCTCGTCCATCCCCAGCGCCTCGAACTGGAGCCAGACCAGCGTGCCCGTCGTGTCCTGTGTGAGCACTTGGTCGATGTCGATGCCGATCTCCTCGCCGGTTTCGAGTTCCCCCTCGACGAGGTGGTCATCGAGGATTTTCTCGGTCAGCGTGTTTCCCATAGCACCGAACACTCGGCCACCCATCGGTATAAATCCCCCGCGTTTCGCACGAAAGACCGTCACACAGCGCAAATGTTGCCATTTCGGGCGGACGAGAGTCCGGTTATTATTGGGCGGTGGCGCACGATGAATCCGGCCGCAGGCCGGAGAACGCGCGAGGTCTGCACGAACGACGTGAGTGCAGGCTCGTCAGAACGCAGTTCTGACGGTGGATGAGCGAGCGAGTGAAGCGAGCGACGGAATCGGCTGGCGAGGTATGTGGGTGTCGCGGTTCTGTTTGAGTCAGGATGCGCAGCGGTGGAATCGGCTGCTGCGGTTGAATCGTATCGAACCGACTCGAACGGTTCAACAGACGATACAGCCGCTTCGATACGCATTTACTCGCGGCTGGAAAGCAGAGGTATGTACGAGAGCGGTTCGTTCGTCGCCGCACAGCTCACGCCCGTGGCGGACGAGCAGATCCAGCCCAATGGCGTCGACCTCACCCTCGATGCCGTCTTCGAGCAGCGAGAGACCGGTCGCATCGGTGCCGATGGCAAGACAGTCGGCGAGCGCCGGGAACTCGATACGGACGAGTCAGGGAGCTATGCACTCGCGCCGGGCGGCTATATCGCCCGTTATGGCGAGACGATCAGCATCCCCGACGACCACGTGGGGTTCATCTACCCACGCTCGTCGCTCATGCGCAACTCGTGTATGCTCCATACGGCCGTCTGGGATGCGGGCTACGAGGGCCGCGGCGAGGGTCTCCTGGAGGTCCACCACGACATCGAACTCGAACACGGGGCGCGAATCGCGCAGTTCGTGCTCGCCGACGCCGAGCATGGGAGAACCTACGCCGGAAGCTATCAGGGCGAGAACATCGAGTAGCTTAGTTGTCGGTGTCGCTCTGTAGCTCTTCGAGTTCGGCCTCGACGTCGGCGTCGGTCTCCTCGACACGGGAATCGGCCCCGCCGTCGGCGGCGCTCGTCTCGGTCTCGGTGCTCTCGTCGGTCGATTCGTCCGCTGACTCTTCAGTGGTTCCCTCGCCCATCTCGGCTTGCAGGGTTTCGAGTTCGGCATCGACCTCGCTGTCGGTGCTCAGCGATTCGAGTTCGCGGTCGATGCTGTCCTTATCCGAGAGGGCGTCCTCGAACGCGCCCGACTCTTCGAGTTCGTCCATCGCCTCCGCTCGGGCCTCCATGTCCTCGGTGCGCTCGTTGGCGCGCTCGATTGACCGGCTCACGTCCTCCATCTCGTCGCCGGCACCGGTCATCGCCTCCGAGACTCTGGTGCTCGCCTCGGCGGCCTCGTAGCGCGCCTTCATCGTCTCCTTCTGGGTGCGGAACTCCTCGATGCGCCCCTGCAGGGTGTTCTTCTTCTCGACGAGGTTGTCCTGGGTGTTCTGGAGGTCGGATATCTGGCCCTCCAGGTCCTCGATTTGAGTCATCTTCTGCTTTTTCTTCTCCAAGGCCTGCCGCGCCAAATCTTCCCTATCCTGCCGCACCGCCTCGCGGGCCTGCTCGTTGTGTTTCTCGACGTTCTCTTCGAGCCGGCGCTTCTGGATTTCGAGGCGCTTCTTCTGGGTGGTGAGGTCGGCGATGCCGCCCTTCACGTCCTGCAACTGGTCGCGCAACTGCTCGTAGGAGTAATCGAGCTGCTCGCCGGGGTCCTCGGCACTGTTCAACACGGCGTTCAGCCGTGACCGGATGACGTACGACGCGCGCGAGAGGATTCCCATGTCGGCCACTAGCGGTCCGCCATCTTAAAACACCTTCCACGCCAACAGCGGGCAATGGACGTCGTACTGCCCGGCGGCCGGGACGCGCGCGGCACGCTCGACGAACCGAACGGCGACACGACCGAAGCCGTCGTCGCGTGTCCGCCCCATCCCCAGCAGGGCGGCACGCGCGCCGACCAGCGGCTCACGGCCGTGAGCAAGGAACTCCGCGACCACGGCATCGCCTGTCTGCGCTTCGACTATGGCGAGTGGGACGAGGGCCGTGGCGAACAGGAAGACGTGAAAAATGCCATCCAGTGGGCGCGCGAGCGCTACGAGCGGGTGGGACTCTTTGGATTTAGTTTCGGCGCGACGATGGCGCTGTGTGCCGCTCCCGAAATCGAGGGACTGTGGGCGGTGTGTGCGCTCGCGCCCGACAGCGGCCGGGAGGGGGCTGACGCGGTGGCCGCACTCGACGGCATCGACAGTCCAGTGAAAATCCTCTACGCCGAGCGCGATTCGACGGCCGACTGGGAGCCGGTCGTCGAGCGCGCCCGCGAACACGACATGGACATCGAAGGACTGTCGGCCGACCACTTCTTTCTCGGCCAGTCCGAAAAGGTCGCCGAGCGGGTCGCGGCGTTTTTCAACGAGTCGGGGTGAGGCGGGCATCGCTCGCTCCGAAACGTCTTTCCCTACCGCTTGCCCACCGTTGCTATGCCGACAAATCCTGGTCCCGATTCGGGACCGAAGTTCGTCTTCGTCACCGGAGGCGTGATGTCCGGTCTCGGAAAGGGAATCACGGCCGCGAGCACAGGGAGGCTGCTCGAAAACGCCGGCTTCGACGTGACGGCTGTGAAAATCGACCCATATCTCAACGTCGATGCCGGGACGATGAACCCCTACCAGCACGGGGAGGTCTACGTCCTGAAAGACGGCGGCGAGGTCGACCTCGACCTCGGCAACTACGAGCGCTTCCTCGATGCGGACATGAGCTTCGACCAGAATATAACCACTGGAAAGCTCTATAAGAACGTCATCGAGAAGGAACGCGCCGGCGACTATCTCGGGAAGACGGTCCAGATCATTCCGCACATCACCGACGACATCAAGCGGCGAATCCGGGAGGCCGCGGCGGGCCACGACGTCTGTCTCATCGAGGTCGGCGGCACGGTGGGTGACATCGAGGGTGGCCCGTACTACGAGGCTATCCGACAGTTCGCCCACGAGGAACGGGACGAGGACGTCCTGCTCGCCCACGTCACCCTCGTCCCCTACTCGAAAAACGGCGAACAGAAGACCAAACCCACCCAGCACTCGGTCAAGGAACTCCGGTCGATTGGTCTCCAGCCCGACATCGTGGTCGGTCGGTGTGAGGACGAACTCGACGCCGACACGAAGGAGAAGATCGCACTCTTCTGTGACGTTCCCACCGAGGCAGTCTTCTCGAATCCAGATGTAGAAGACATCTATCACGTCCCGCTGATGGTCGAGGAGGAGGGTCTCGACGAGTACGTGATGGATAGGTTAGAAATCGCGGATGCGGCCCGGCCCGAATCCGAGCGTGCGAGTCAATGGCGCGACATCGTGACCCGCGAGCAGTCCGGCACCGTTACTGTTGCACTCGTCGGCAAATACGCCCTCGAAGACGCCTATCTCTCGATTCACGAGGCGCTCAAACACGCGGGTCTCGAACACGGTATCGAGGTCGAGGTGCTGTGGGTCGACGCCGAGGAGATGGCGAACACCCACGAGCGCCGACTCAAAGAGGCCGACGGTATCGTCGTGCCGGGCGGGTTCGGCACGCGGGGCACGGGCGAGAAGATCGCCGCCGCGCGCTACGCCCGCGAGAACGACGTTCCCTTTCTGGGACTCTGCCTTGGCTTCCAGATGGCCGTCATCGAATACGCGCGAAACGTCTGCGGGCTGAACGACGCGCACTCGACGGAGATGGAAGCCGACACGCCCCATCCCGTCATCGGCCTGCTGCCAGAACAGTACGACGTCGAGGACCTCGGCGGGACGATGCGACTCGGTGCCCACGAGACCGCCATCGAGAGGGAGACGCTCGCTGCCGACCTCTACGGCGAGAGCTGTACCGAGCGCCACCGCCACCGCTACGAGGTCAATCCCGAATACATCGACGAGCTGGAAACCGCCGGATTGACCTTCTCGGGCCGCGCGAACAACCGGATGGAGATCCTCGAACTCCAGGACCATCCGTTCTTCTTCGGCACGCAGTTCCATCCCGAGTTCCGCTCGCGGCCCGGCCGGGCGAGTCCGCCGTTCGTTGGCTTTCTCGACGCCACAATCGACGAACGCGAACAGCGGGTCAACGAGGTCGAAGCCTGATGGTCGAAGTGGAGAAATTCATCGACGAGGCTGTCGCCGAAATCGACGAACAGGTCGGCGACGCCGACGCCGTCATTGCGCTCTCGGGCGGCGTGGACTCCTCGGTGGCGGCCGCGCTCGCCTACGAGGCCCTCGGCGACCGACTCACACCTGTGTACGTCGACACCGGACTGATGCGCAAGGGCGAGACCGAACAGGTCGAGGAGACCTTCGCGTACATGGAGGGCCTCCGCATCGTCGATGCTCACGAGCGATTCCTCGACGCGCTCTCTGGGGTGACGGACCCCGAGGAAAAGCGTGCGGTCGTCGGCGAGCGCTTCATCCGCGAGTTCGAGCGCGAGGCCCGCGAGGCCGAGGCGGGGTACCTCGTCCAGGGCACCATCTACCCTGACCGCATCGAATCGGAAGGAGGCATCAAATCCCATCACAACGTCGGTGGCCTGCCCGAGGTCGTGGATTTCTCGGGCATCGTCGAACCCGTGCGCGACCTCTACAAGGACGAAGTGCGCGAGGTCGCCCGCGCGCTCGACCTCGACGAACTCGTCGCCGAGCGGATGCCGTTCCCCGGCCCGGGCCTCGCCGTCAGAGTGCTCGGCGAAGTCACCGAGGAGAAACTGCACGTGGCGCGCGAGGCGACCCACATCGTCGAGGAGGAATTGGAGGAGTACGACCCGTGGCAGGCGCTCGCGGCGGTCATCGGCAAGGCCACCGGCGTGAAGGGCGACAACCGCGTCCACGGCTGGGTAATCTCGGTTCGTGCGGTCGAGTCACGAGACGGGATGACCGCCCGCGCGCAGGAACTCGACTGGGCAACCCTCCAGCGCCTCCAGAGTCGGATTACGGGGTCGTTGGAGAGCGTCTCGCGGGTCGTCTACGACGTCACGCACAAACCGCCCGCGACCATCGAGTACGAATGAACAAAACTGTGCTCGCTGGTCCCGACCCCGACGGACTGGGTGACGCGCTCGAAGCCGAGGGGATGGGCGTTGCGCGAATCGACGGCATCGCCAATGGCTCGGCACTCGAAGACGCCGGCATCGACGGGGCGAGCCTGTTCGTGCTCACCGACGTCGGACAGGCGACCGCGATACCCGTGGCCGTCGATCTCGTCGATGAGATTCGCGTGGTCGTCTACGCGCGCGAGTCGCTCCCCGAGTTCGCCAAAGGACAGGCCGACCTGCTGCTCGACCCGGCTCTGTTCGACGCCGAGACGGTCGCCGAGGAACTCACCGAAACGACGCGATAACCGCCTCGGTGCTCGCCTCGCCCGCAACACAGCGCTCGTTGTAGCGCTCCATGAACTCGCGGGCGGCGTCGATGGCGCTGCCACGGCCCTCGATACCGTCACGAACCGGTCCGGTCGCATCGCGGTCTTCATCGATGACGTTGAGTCGCCAGACGTCCTGGTCGGTGTCGGTGGTGTTCGTCGCCGGCTGGAGGTGAACCTCGACGTCGTCGCGTTCGTAGCGAATCGGCTGCTGTGGGTTGTACTGGCCGGCCTGTGCGTCGGATTCGGGTTGCTGCCAGCCGTCGGGGAGGTCGTCGCCGGTGCTCATGGTATCCATTCGTGCCGAACCGATAAAATTCCTCAGTTCGCGGCGAGGTCGGCGAGTCGCTCGTCGCCGTCCCGAACGAAGGGGACTCCGTGACCCATCCCGAGAGCGTCGAAAGCTGGCGCGCGCTCGGCGAGCGACCGCACGCTCGCCTCGGCCTCGTCGGTATCGTAGCTCACGAGCCACGGCGAGACCGTGAGCGTCCCGCCACCTTCGAAGACGAGGTCGCCGAGAAATCCCACGGATTGCTCTTCGCTCACGAAGGCGGTATGGCCGGGCGTGTGTCCCGGCGTGTGGTAGGCCGTGAACGAACCCACCTGCTCGCCGTCGGCAATCGGCTCAACAGGTGAGTTCGGCGAACGCACGAACGGTTTCGTCACGCGCTGGAGCAACCCTTTGTGAGTGGAGAGGGTCGGGTGACGCTCGCCAGTCAGGATGGCCGCATCGGCCGCGCCCGCACGGACCGTCGCATCGAGGCCCGGAAGCCGGGCGAGCGCGCCGGCGTGGTCGAAGTCGTAGTGGGTCAGGAGGACGCGCTCGACGTCCGCGACCGCGTGGCCGGCGTCTTCGATTTCGTTTTCGATGGCGCGAGCGTCGAACGGCGTGCCGGCATCGACGAGCGTGAGCACGTCGTCTTCGACGAGATAGGCGTTCACGCCGGTCAACCCGAACCAATGGATGCCGTCGGCGAGTTCGGTTGCCATGGTCGAACGACGACCGGCGGAAGGAAAGCGTCGACGGTCGGCGGCTCACAGCGGCAGCCGTGCGCGGAGGAAACTCGACGCCGTGCGGGAAATCGAGGGCCGCGCAATCGCGCGCATTTCCGCCTCCGTGAGTTCGAAGTCGAATATCTGGAGGTTGGCCTCCAAGTGTTCGGGACTCGTCGATTTCGGAATCGTCGTAACGTTGTCCTGTTGGACCAGCCAGCGGAGCGCGACCTGTGCGGGCGTCTTCTCGTAGCGCGCGCCGATATCCCCGAGGAGGTCGTCGCTCACCGCACCGCCGTGGGCCAACGGGCTGTAGGCCGTCAGCATGATATCGTGGATTTGGCAGTAATCGAGCAGCGTGGTCTGGTCCCAGAAGGGGTGATACTGCACTTGGTCGGCGAGAATCGACGCGTTGGCGTGCTCGCGGGCGGCGTGGAGGCGCGAAACGCCGAAGTTCGAGACGCCGATGTGTTCGACGAGTCCCTCCTCGATTAGTTCGTCCATCGCGCCGATGGTCTCGTCGAGGTCCACTCGTGGATTCGGCTGGTGGATGAGCAGCAGGTCGACGTAGTCGGTTTCGAGCTTACGGAGGCTCTCGCGGGTCGAGGCGAGCACCGAGTCGTGGTCGCGGTTCGACGAGTCGAGTTTCGTCGTCACGAACAGGTCCTCGCGGTCGACGTCGGATTCGGTGATGGCCGCGCCGACCTGACGCTCGTTGCCGTAGGCTTGGGCGGTGTCGATGCGCCGATAGCCGAGGTCGAGGGCCGTCGCCACGGCACGCCGACAGGTCGGTCCCTGCATGCGCCACGTACCGAGTCCGAGCGCCGGAACCTCGACGTCCTGAACGCTGACGTACTCCATAGCACAGAACCGTCCGGCGAGCGTTTAACCTCCCTGCCTTCGGCAGTACCGAAAGGGCTACTTCGCTCGCGCCCACCTCGTAAGTGTGCTCGACAGCTATCCCGACCTCGACCCCGGCGAGGATGAGGTCCTGACCGAAGAGCTGTTCGTGAGCGACGACGTGCTCGTGAAGGCGTTCGCGCTCGGTCCCGGCGGGAGCGTCGACCCCCACGAACACGAGGGCGCGACCAACGTCTTCCACGTCCTCGAAGGAACGGTCGTCGTGACCCGCGACGACGGGGAAGAAACGGTCGCCGCACCGGGCGTCGTTCCGAACGAGCGGGGTGCGGTCCACGGCGCGCACAACGAGAGCGAGGAAAGGGCGGTGCTCACCGCCAGCCTCTGTCCGCTCCCCTCGTAGCTACTCCGTCGAGTCCTCCACGGTCTCGTCCACCCCGTCGGCGTCGGTCCCGTCGTTCGCTTCGCGGCCGGCGAGGCCGACGAGGTGGCCGGCCTCCTCGGTGATGATGTCCGCGCCGAGACGGGCGGCGTCCTCGCTGCCCGGCAGACAGAAGACGGGCACGCCGTCGGCGACGCCGCCGGTGGCGCGGGTGGCGACGACGCGCGTGCCGATGGTCTCGCGCGAGCGGGCGCGGAAGAGTTCGCCGAAACCGGGGAGTTCCTTCGCAAACAGCGGCCGGACCGCCTCGATGGTCACGTCGTCGGGCGTGACGCCCGTGCCGCCGGTGGTGACGACGCAGTCGACGTCGTCGCGGCTTGCGAGCGTATCGACCGTTCCCTGCACCTCGTCGTACTCGTCGGGGATGAGTTCGCGCGTGATCACCTCGTCGTCGCCCTCGACGGCCGCCGCGATAGCGTCGCCCGCCGGGTCGTCCTCAAGCGTCCGCGAAGTCGAGACCGTGACGACCGCGACCCCGACCGGACCGAAGTCGTGCTCGTGGGCGTGGACCGCCTCGTCTTCGTCGTGGTCGTGATGGTGTCCGGAATCCTCGTCATGGCCCTGTGACTCGCTCATACCGCGGTTCCGGTCGCCGAGGACAAAAACTCCCCATGCTTTTGGTCGTGCCAGCCCTCCGAGGAGGCATGTGGCACCGAACGGGGCAGCATCGGCGGGACGGGCGGCCATGAGCGACGAGTACGTCCACGACCCGGAGAACTTCGAGGACCGACCCCGAAGCGAGTACGACGCGGTCGCCGCCCGCGCCGACGAACGGGAGTTCAATTGGCGCGGCTGGGTGCTCGTCGGCATCATCGTCGTCGCCTTTCTGGTCGTTCCAACCGTCATCCTCGCGCTGCCGTACGCCGGCGGCACGCTCGCCGCGCTCGGGCTGACGTGGCGCGATACGTTCCTCGTGCTCCCGCTCGCGCCCGCGCTCGCGCTCGGCGTCGCGGCGATTTGGGCGACCGCGCGCGCCTGAGCCCTCATGTGTGGAAGCACCTCATCCACCCAACCGCTGCCGGTTGGCGCGCGCGAGCACGCCGAAGGCGTGTGACTCGCGCGAGGTCTGCGCGAGCGCCAGCGAGTGCAGGCTCGTCAGGGTGGTTCGGAAGACGCTACGCGTCTTCCGTCATCACGGAAGAGCGAAGCTCTTCCGGACGACTTCGCTCTGACGGTGGACAGAGCGAACGGAGTGAGCGAGGGAGTCGGCTGGGGGGTGTGTGGACTGCGGTTCTCGTTTGTGTCGACGTCAGGCCATCCCGATAGCGACGGGACCGATCACTCCACGGGCACTTCGACGAGCGCCATCTCGTTCGATGACACGACGCGCTCCAATACCTCGTCCAGTTCATCCCAGCTATCCGGACGGTAGCCCTCGATACCGAAACTCTCGGCGAACGCCGTGAAT
This sequence comes from Halococcus sp. AFM35, assembly GCF_051195015.1. Taxonomy (NCBI): domain Archaea; kingdom Methanobacteriati; phylum Methanobacteriota; class Halobacteria; order Halobacteriales; family Halococcaceae; genus Halococcus; species Halococcus sp. AFM35. The sequence continues at coordinate 103,419 of NZ_JBNTJU010000002.1, read as the reverse complement.
TCGGGGTTCGTGAGTTGCGTGCCGGTGTGCTCGCCGCGGTGCTCGGCCTGTTTTTCCGAGATGAGACCATAGTCGTTGTCATTGAACAGTAAAACCGTGAACCCACAGCCGAGTCGAGTGGCGGTCTCGATTTCGGCGGCGTTCATCAGAAAACCGCCGTCGCCGGTGGCGGCCACCACGTTCGAATCGACCGCGAGGTCGGCGGCCACCGCGCCGGGTACCGAAATCCCCATCGTTGCCAAGCCATTGGAGATGATGCAGGTGTTCGGCTCGTGTGTGGGAAAGTTCTGGGCGATAGCCATCTTATGACTGCCAGTATCCGAAATCAAGACATCGTCGTCGGCCATCGCGTTCCGAAGGAGCGGGAGCGTGCGGCGGACGGTGAAGTCCTCGCCCGCCTCGGGACAGCGCGTCACGTCGGCGAGAATCGACTCGCGGAGGTCGCCGTACCACTCGGGGTCGGTGGTGATGGTCGTTCCTTCCTGCTGAATCGCGCGCAAACCGGCCGAGACGTCCGAAACGATTTCGACCTGCGGGTTGTAGTGGGCGTAGACCTCCGCCGGCTCGAAATCGAGATGGATAACCCGCTTCTCTTGGTGAGGGTTCCAGTTCTCGGGGTCGTGTTCGGCGATGTCGTAGCCGACGGCGAGCACCACGTCGGCGCGCTCGATGGCGCTTGCGGCCTGTTCGTCGCCACCGGAATCGAGCGTCAGTAGCGAATGGTCGTCGGCGTCCGAGACCGCCCCCTTGCCCATGTAGGTTCCAACGACCGGAATGTCCGTCTGCTCGACGAAGGAGCGCAGCCGTTCGGCCGAACGGGTGCGGATGCCACCGTTGCCCGCCAGCACGATGGGCCGGTCTGCGTCGGCGAGCAGCGCCGCGGCGCGCTCGACGGCTTTCCCGTCGGGGCTGGGCCGGCGCACGCGGTTGCGTGGGGGCAGCGGCCGATGCTCGGTTTCCGCGGCCGCGACGTCCTCGGGAAATTCGAGGTGAGTCGCGCCCGGTTTCTCGTGCTCGGCGAGCTTGAACGCCTTTCGTACCGATTCGTTGACGATCTCCGGGTCGGAAATCTGTGTGTTCCACTTCGTTATCGGTTCGAATAGGCCGACGACGTCGAGGTTCTGGTGGCTCTCCTTGTGCAGGCGTTCGAGACCACCCTGGCCGGTGATGGCGACGACCGGGCTCTTGTCGAGATGGGCGTCGGCGACCCCAGTCAGGAGGTTCGTCGCGCCCGGCCCTAGAGTGCTGAGACAGACGCCGGCATCGCCGGTGAGCCGGCCGTGGACATCGGCCATGAAGGCCGCGCCCTGTTCGTGGCGGACGGGCACGAACTCGATTGTCGAATCGCGCAACGAGAAGAGGATGTCCTCCAGCTCCTCGCCCGGTAGGCCGAAGACGTACTCGATGCCCTCGACTTCGAGGCTCTCGACGAGCAGGTCGGCAGCGTTCATGACGGATCGAGACGCTCGCCGTACATGACTCCACCGGCGGTCCCTGCCGGGGTAGTGGACTGCAAGCAACGAAGGCTTTTGCACCCGTCGATAATTGATATCGTATGACGACCACCGACGAACTCGCCGACTTCGTGACGAACGTCGCCTACGATGACCTCTCGGAGGACGTGCGCGAGGAGTTGAAAAAGCGCGTACTCGACTCGGTGGGTATCGCGGTCGGCGCGCTCGGGGCCGACGCCACCGAGAGCGTCCGCAGGACGGTCGAAGAGACAGCTGGCGGCGATGCGGCCCGCCTGTGGGGGTCGGATGAACGAGCTAGCCCGACCGGCGCGGCGACCTACAACACCTCCCTGACGCGATATCTCGACTTCATGGACTCGTTTCTCGCGCCGGGCGAGACCCCGCATCCGAGCGACAACATCGGGAGTCTCATCGCCGCCGGCGAACACACCGGAGCCAGCGGGCAGGACCTCATCGAAGCGGTGGGAACGAGCTACGAGATACAGGGCGAACTCGCGTGGAACGCACCCGTCCGTGACCGTGGCTACGACCACGTGACCCACACAGTCATCTCGGCGGCCGCCGGCACGGGAAAGGTCCTGGGACTCGACCACGAACAGCTCAGAAACGCCATCGGCATCGCCGGCACCGCCCACAACGCGCTCCGCGTCACCCGCACCGGGGGAATCAACGAATGGAAGGGGATTGCGAGCGCGAACGCCGCCCGAAACGCCGTCTATTCGGCGCTGCTCGCTTCGAACGGCATGGAAGGCCCGGTCGACCTCTTCGAGGGCCAGAAGGGCTGGAAGCAGGTCATCTCGGGGGACTTCACGGTGGACCTCGATTCGTCCTGTGAGCGCGTGTTCGATACGATGACCAAGCGGTACGTCGCCGAGACCTACGCCCAGTCGGCGGTCGAAGGCGTCATCGAACTCGCCGAGGATGCCGACATCGACCCCGAGCAAGTGAACTCCATCCATCTCGACACCTTCCACGGCGCGAAGCTCATCATCGGCGGCGGCGAGGGAAGTCGGTACGAAGTCGAGACCAAGGCCCAAGCCGACCATTCCCTGCCATATATGCTCGCGGCCGCGCTCATCGACCGCGAGATGACAAACGACGCCTACGACCCCGAACGCATCCAGCGGGACGATGTCCAGGAGTTGCTCCGGAAGGTCGACGTCGAGGAGGACGACGAACTCACCGAGCGATTCGAAAACGGAGAGATGCCCGCCGTCATCGACATCGCGCTCGCCGACGACTCGACCCGACACATCGAGAAGGACGCCTTCAACGGCCATCCGACGAACCCGATGACGTGGGAACAGGTCGGGGAGAAGTTCACCACGATGACGGCCGAACGCTACGACGAGGACCACAGACAGGAGATCGTCGACGTGGTCGAGAACCTGGAAGACCACGACGTGGCCGACCTCACCGAACTGCTCGACTGAGCGGACGACGGACGCGGTGCGGCGAGGTGTGGTCGGTGAGTGGTGATATATCAGCGGCCTGAATTGGCCGGGCTGGCGTTTTTGTCCGTTCCGTGAGTCGATGCCGTGTCGGACGCCGAGCAATCGGTATCGCGCAACCGTCGAAGGAGAGTTACACATGGTAGAATGGACCGAACACGAGCCGCCTGAGGAGGAGTATCGACGCCTCGATGCGGACGGACAGCTCGACGGCGACGCCCCAGCGTTCGATGACGACGAGCTACTGGCGATGTATCGGACGATGGTCGCCACCCGGACGCTAGAGGACAAGATGTTGAACATGCAGCGAAGCGGCGAGGCGAGTCTCGTCACGCGCTCACGTGGCGAGGAGGCGACTCCGTTGGGATGTGCGGCCGCGCTCGAACCCGACGATTGGGTGTTCTACACCTACCGGCAAAACCCCGCACTGCTGTACTGGGGGTACCCGATGGAGCAGGTCATCGCTGGCACGATGGGGTTCGAACCCGAAACGATAGCCGAGCATCTCGACACCGAAGAGCCGGACGTGAACTTCTCGCCGGATTACACCCCGGTCGGAGTGAACACCACCAACGCCGTCGGGATGGCGATGGCCGATGAGTTCGAGGACAACGATACCGTCACGATGGTGTTCGTGGGGGATGGCTCGACCAGTGAAGGCTCCTTCCACGACGCGATGAACTTCGCCGGGGTGTTCGAACCCCCAGTGGTAATCGTCTGTCAGAACAACCAGTGGGCGATATCCGAGCCCTCACACCGCCAGACCGGGGCCGAAACGTTCGCCAAGAAAGGCGAGGCCTACGGAGTGCCCCACGAGCGCGTCGACGGTAACGACGTCTTTGCGGTGCGCGAGAAGGCCGAAGAGGCCGTCGAGCGCGCCCGCAACGGGGATGGCCCGACGTTCATCGAATGTGTCACCTACCGAATGGAAGAGCACAACACCTCGGACAACCCCGACGTCTATCGGGACCCCGACGAACAGCGCGACGAGTGGGAGGAGAAGGACCCCTTGGAGCGCTACGAGACCTACCTCCGCGAGGCGGGCGTGCTCGACGACGACCTCGCGGCGGACGTGCAGGACGAAATCGACGAACAGGTCGCGGAAGCCGTGGACGCGGCCCGCGACGTGCCCGATTCCGAGCCCGAACGGATGTTCGACCATCAGCTCCACGACACGCCGTGGAAGCACGCCCACCAGCGCGCGGAGCTCGAACGCGAACAGAACGGTGAGAACCCCTTTACCGATTTCGACGGGGAGGGGTTCGATGAGTGACATCTATCCGGTCGAGGCGTTGGAGGCACACGACGCCGACGAGACCGAGACAGAGGACATCGACCTCGTGACCGCCGTCAATCATACCCTCCATCAGGAGATGGGTCGGGACGACACCGTGCGGGTCATGGGCTACGACATCGGTCCCATCGGCGGGGTCTATCGCGCGACCGAGGGACTCCTCGAAGAGTACGGCGACGAGCGCGTCATCGACACGCCGCTGTCGGAGAACGGCATCATCGGCACAGCAGTGGGGATGGCGATGGCCGGCGAGCGTATCGTGCCCGAGATTCAATTTATGGGCTTTTCCTACCCCGCCTTCGGTCAAATCATGTACGCGCTCGTGAAGATGTACGACCGCACGGGCGGGGATGCCGAGATTCCGCTGACAGTGCGAATGGCCTACGGCGGCGGCGTGAAGGCGCTCGAATACCATCAGGAGTCGACCGAGACGTACTACCTCCACACCCCCGGTGTCCGTGTCGTCTGTCCGAGCACGCCCTATCAGGCGAAGGGATTGCTCGCGGCGAGCATCCGCCACGACGACCCCGTACTGTTCATGGAACCCAAAAAGATCTATCGCGGCGGCGAGCAGTCCGTGCCGACCGACGAATACACCCTGCCGTTGGACGAGGTCCGAGTGGTCCACGAGGGTGAGGACGTCACGGTGTTGACGTGGGGAGCGATGGTACGCCACGCGGTCGCGGCGGGCGAAGCGGTGGACGCGAGCGTCGAAGTCGTCGATATCCGCTCACTGTCGCCGCTGGACGTCGACGCGGTACTGGAATCGGTCAAGAGGACGGGGAGATGCGTCGTGGTTCACGAGGCGCGGCGGACGCTCGGACTGGGCGCGGAGCTATCGGCGCTCGTCAACGAGTACGCCCTCGACAGGCTGAAGGCTCCCGTGAAACGGGCGACAGGCTACGACGTGCATTTCCCGGGCCACGACATCGAGGACGACTACCTGCCCGACGAGGAGCGCGCCCGGTATGCCATCGAGGCGGTGATGAACTATGAGTTCTGAGCACACCACGCAAGCGACGGAGCATCGTGCGGGAAACGGTCACGGCCAGTGGGGTGAGCCATGACCTACGAGTTCGAACTCCCCGACCCCGGCGAGGGGCTGACCGAGGCCGAAATCACCGAGTGGCACGTCGAGGAGGGGGACGAGGTCGAAGAGGACGACGTGCTCGGCGAGGTCGAAACCGACAAAGCCGTCACCGAAATCCCCTCTCCGGTTTCGGGCACGGTCCAGGAACTCGCCGCCGAAGAGGGCGAGACGGTCGATGTCGGCACGGTCATCGTCGTCTTCGACACCGGCGAGGGGGGCGAGGACGAAGGGGCCGAAGAATCGGCCGAGGAGTCCGAAGAGACCGAAGAGACCGAAGAGACCGAAGAGACCGAAGAATCGGCCGAGGAGTCCGAAGAGACCGAAGAGACCGAAGAATCGGCCGAAGAATCGGCCGAAGAATCCGAAGGCGAAGAACCCGGAGACGAACAAACCGGTGACGAAGAGGAAGAACCCGAAGACGGAGAAGAGTCGACTGAGGAAGAACCCGAAGCGGTCGTCACGGAGACCGAGGCCGAAGACGAAGAAGCCGGCGAATCAGAGGAGCCGGACACCGGCGACGAGCGGGTGTTCGCCGCGCCGAGTACCCGGCGCTACGCGCGCGAGGAGGATGTCGACCTTTCGGCGGTCGATGGCTCCGGTCCCGACGGCCGGGTGCTGCGCGAGGACATCGACGAGCACGCAGGCAGTGAGGGAGCGGAAACCGAGCGACGGAACTTGCATCCGAGCGTCGACATCGAACCCACGTCGGTAGACGAGGACGAGTCCCGGTCGGAGCGGCGGGACCTCTCGGGACTACGCGGGCAGATCGCCGCAAACATGACGCGGTCGCTGACCGTCACCGCTCAACTCACCTCCGGGTTCGAGGCCGATGCGACGGAACTCGTCGCGCTCAAAGAGCGCCTGAACGAAAAACACGACGTCCACATCACCTACACGCCAATTTTGCTGAAGGCGGTCGTACCGGCGCTCAAGGAGTTCCCGCTGGTGAACGCGAGCATCGACGACACCACGGGAGAGATCGTCGAGAAACACTACTACAACGTCGGCTTTGCGACCCACACCGAGGACGGACTCATGGTGCCCGTCATCGATGACATCGACGGGAAGTCGATTGTCGAGGTCGCCGCAGAGATGCAAGAGCTCGCCGAGCAGGCCCGCGACCGCTCCATCGACGTCGCGGACCTCCAAGACGGGACCTTCACCGTCACGAACCTCGCGCTCGACGGCGAGCACCGGACCTTCGGCACGCCGGTCATCAACCACCCCGAGGCCGCCATCATGGGCATCGGTCCCATCGACGAGAAGCCGATCGCGGTGGACGGTGAACTCGAAGTCCACGAGCGCGTCCCGCTGTCGCTGTCCTTCGACCACCGGCTCATCGACGGCGTGACGGCCAATCGGTTCATGGAACACGTCATCGAGGCCATCGAGGATACCGATATTCTGCTCTCGCGGCTGTAGCGCGCCGACCGTTCCTTTCGCCACCTTGCTGATTCCTCGCCAACCTCTAAGTGGACGGCAGTCCTATACTGAGAGGTATCATGTCAGAGCGACCGTTCGACAGGGCCTTCGACTTCCTGCATGTCAACAACCGGCCGGACAAACCCCGCGAGAAGGGAATCACGGAGATGCGCGGGCCGTACTACGACCCGATGGGTCCGCGCGAGCTGCGCGATATCTTGGAGACGATGGGCTGGTACGTCGACATCTACAAGTTCTCGGGCGGTTCGTTCGCACTGATGCCCGAGGAGGCAGTCACGGAACTCATCGATATCTGCCACGAGTACGACGTCAAGGTCTCCACGGGGGGATTCATCGAGAACGTCCTGATTCGAGATAACGACAAAGTCGAGGAATACGTCGAGGAGTGTGCCAACCTCGGCTTCGACATCGTGGAGATTTCGAGTGGATTCCTCGCTATCGACACCGACGATATGGTGGCGATGACCGAGCTGGTCGCCGATACTGAAGGAGTGGAGCCGAAACCCGAAATCAACGTCCAGTTCGGCGCGGGCGGGGCCTCCGACCCCGAAGAACTCGAATCGGAGGTCCAGCAGGCCCCCGAGGTGGCCGTCGAGGAGGGCAAACGCCACCTCGATGCCGGTGCGGACCTGCTGATGGTCGAGGCCGAAGGCATCACCGAGGAGGTGAAGGAGTGGCGAACCGACGTGGTCTACACCCTCGCCAATGAACTCGGCGAAGAGAACCTCGTGTTCGAGGCTCCCGGTCCCGATATGTTCGAGTGGTACATCAAGAACTTCGGTCCCAATGTGAATCTGTTCGTCGACAACTCCCAAATCGTCGAACTCGAATGTATGCGTTCCGGTCTCTGGGGCAAGACCACCAGTTGGGGCCGCACGACGACCTACAGCCGCGAGTAAGGGATCAGAGGAACAGCGCCGGGACCGTGTTCCGGAAGATGTTGAGCGAGATAATAAATAGCAGCGCGATGACGAACCACGTGAATTTCCCCTCGTCGATCTCGATGCGCCGGAGGTAGGTGCCGAGCAGTAGCCCGACGATGGCGACGACGGCGATGACCGACCCGAGCCAGAGGCGATAGGGAGTCATCAGGTCGGTGAAGAAGGTCATCAGGATGATTCGGGTGGCGAAGATCGTGCCGAGCGCCATCGACAGCCCGCCGATGTACTGCTCGGCGTCGCGCTCGAAGGTGTGGAAGTACGCCGGAAGCACCGGTCCGAGGTTCGCGGCGGCGAGCAAGAATCCCTCGATAAGCCCGATAGCGCCGAGCGCGACGGGGTGGTGGGCCTCCTCGATGACCACGAAGTTCTCGACCACCTGAAAGACGACGTAGCCGAGGATGATGAGACCGATGAGAAACGGGACGAGCGGGCCGGTGCTGAACTGCGTGAGAAAGACCACACCGATGACGGTGCCGATGATGGCGAGGACCATCAGCGGCCATTGGTCGCGGACGAACCCGATGCCGGTACCCGTATCGCCCATCTGGAACGTGTTTATCACCAACGGCGGGACGGCGAGGACGACCACCGCGAGCGTCGGATCGATGACACTGACGAAGACGGGCGTGACGATGAGCGAAAACCCGAACCCGAGCATTCCCATAACCGTCCCGGCGAGGATTGCGACACCGACGAAGAGGACGAACAGTCCGGTCGAGACGTCCGATTGAATCCCCTGGGTGACGTTCTCCGTGCCCGGGAAGAACACGATTGCCGCCGCGACGGCGACGAGGGTCGCCCCCGTCATCATCACCTCGCGGTAGCGGAATTCGGTGAGATTGTCGATGAACTGTGCGACGTCGATAGTGGATTCGCGTGTCCCCATTCGATGAATACTCCTCGAAGACGGTCGGTAGCGCGCCGACCACGCGTTGAAGGATAGACGGGTGTCACACGTATGGGGGCGTGGTCGGCGGAGAGAACTGCGCGTATGTGGGTCGAATCGTTGCCGGTCTATCGGCCCACAACGCAGGTCATCGGGCCGCTATCGACGATACTCCCCGTTCGGAAACGTCGTTGAATGCGGCAAGTATTTCTGATTCCGTGGATAGATGGTGACAGCGCTCGACGGGATGTGTCGAAAACGGGTGGCTGAGAGGAGTAAGCCCCCTTCTGTTCGTCCCGGCATTCGGCTGAGCGTCCACGTCCCTGCCGGGCTACCGTGCGGCTCGCGCCGCGTGGCGTGGACTTGCACCGGTGAGGGTTCGCCGTTCCATCCGTTCTCCGCCCTCATCCCTCGACGGGTTAGCTCCCCGTTGCTTTGTCCGACCAGTGGCCGTTTTGCGTCGGGTTCGCACGCTCGCGGTCCTCGCGGGCGATGCCCGCTCGTTTCGGGGCGCGATGCGCCCCGCGCCGCTCGCGCCGAGAGGTGGCTTTGCCACCGCCCGCGCCTCATCGGTCGGGCGGAGGGGTCTCGTTGCTGTTCCAGCGCCGACGGTCTCCCGTCCCGGGGTTTCCCCGGTCACCTGCCCGGCGGTGGGGGGACTTTCCTCGCGTGCGCGCCTGTCGGCACGCCGCGGTGGCCGGGCTCTCTCTGCCGGTTCCTGATAGGCCGGCAACCATCAAAAGCGGTTCGCTCGTCACGCGAAGCCGACCGCTTTCGCATCCTCGCGGGCGCGGTCGGTCGCCGCGTCGAGGTCGAACTCCCGGACGAGGTCGCCGTCACGAACCAGCGGGGAGAGCAGCGGTTCACCATCGCTCTCGTGCCCGGCGAGCGCGACGTGATGGCCGCCCTCGTCCGTGCGATAGACCTGTTTTTTCCCCGAGAGCTTGCCGCGCTTCGCGGCCGGTTCACCCTCCACTTCGACGATATCGAGCGCGAAATCCACCGGGTCGGCGTTGGAGACGTAGCCGCCGACGCCGAAGCCCGCGGCGACGTCCCGGAGTGCTCGCAGGGCATCGGGGTCGAGACCGCCGCTGACGAAGACTTCCACGTCCTCCCGTCCGTGTGCGTCGAGTTCCCAGCGCACCTCGCGGATGATGTGGCGGATGTCGCCACGGCGTGAACTCGTCGTGTCGATGCGCACGCTGTCGAGGCTCTCGCCGAGCGCATCGGCCGCGCGCAGCACTTCGTCCACTTCGTCGGAGTAGGTATCACAGAGCGTGACCCGCGGGACCGACTCCGGTACTGCTTCGTCGAAGGCCGTCCACGCCCCCTCTTGGTTGCCCTTGCCGAAGGCGATGACGAGCGCGTGGGGCATCGTGCCGCTTGCCTCCCGGTCGAGCAACTCGCCCGCCGCCACATGCGAGAAGCCGTCGAACCCACCAAGCAGGGCGCTCCGCTCGACGACCGCCGCTATCGAGGGGTGGACGTGGCGAGCGCCGAAGCTCAGCAGCGACGCATCGGGGGCCGCGCGGCGCGCACGGAGCGCGTTCGTCGCCATCCCCGAGGCGTGGGAGAGAAATCCCAATAGAGCAGTCTCCAACCGGGCGAATGCGAGATACGGACCCTCGATTGACATCACAGGACCACCGTCGAACAGCCGGCCTTCGGCGAGCGCATCGATATCGACACCGCGCCCGGCGAGCAGGCGGGCGGCGTCGGCGACACCCGCAAAGACCTCGAAGTCATCCGTGGGAAACTGGTCGGCGGTGACCTCGGCAACGACGCGAGGATTCTTCTCGGCGTGTTCGAGCGTTTCGACTGTGCGCTCGAAGTAGGCATCGGTCGCGCGGCCCTCGCGGATGGTTGCGGGCGAGATGACGTCGAACGAGTCGGGCATGGGGTGAGTGGTCGGCCGGTCGGCAAAAACCATTCGTCAGCCGTCCGCATGGACCGCATCGAGGGCGTCGGGTCGGGGAGCGTTGACGATGGTCACAGTACTCCCCTGCCGCGAGATTCGGAAGGCGTCGGCGAAGGGACTCTCCCGTTCGATTTCCCAGACGCCCTGTCGACCGAGCACGCGCTCGCCACCCCAGTGGGTGAGGAGGTCCCGGTAGCCACGGACGAACTCGCGGGCCTCGCCGGGCGAATCCCACGCGAGTTTCCAGACGTAGCCGGTTCGGTTGTTCTTCTCGTAGACGGCCATCCGGTCGCCGTCCCAGCCGTTCGTGTAGGCGAGACCGTACTCGAAGGGGTCGGTTCGATTGACGCTCCGGCCTTCCCTGTTGAGGAACGCCTGCGGGGGAATGACCGGCGACTGATTGTAGCTGTCGTAGATGGTGTAGCCGAACATCGCCGATAGCGCCGACTGGCCGAGCGTGGCGTAGTCCGGCCGGCCATCGGGGCGGACCCGCTCCCAGCCCGCCGAACTCGCGTTTCGAATCGTGAGGTTCGTCGGCGCGTCGGTGCCGTACTTTCGGGGATGGATGACCTGCTCGGTGCTCTCGGGCACGTCCTCGTGGAGGGCGTTCACGCCCGCCCAGCCCTTGCGGTCGAAGACCGAATCGACGAAGGCCGGCCCGTCGGCGTACGGGAAGTATTCGAGCGCGTAGACGCCGAGGTGGAGATTGGCGTCACCGCCACCACCACCCCCGGCGCTGCTGATGTCGAGACAGCGCCACTGGCCGCCACACTTCCCCTCATAGCGGCGCTGGACGTAGTTCGCCTCGCCCTCGATGAGACCGTTGCGGGCGTTGTAGCCGTCCCGGGTCGGTGGCGTTCCCTCCGAGAGGTTGAACTGCTGGTCCTGAAGTGCGTGCGTCAGTTCGTGGGCGAGCGTCGAGCGGCTGATGCGCGGGGTGGCGCTTTCCGAGACCACCACGATGGAGTCGTTCGTGGGGCTGTAGTAGCCGAGCACGTTCTGGTTGCGATTCGACTGTTGGACGGCGAGGGAGTTGTTCCCCTCGCCGATGAGGAACAGGCCCTCGAACTTCGCGTTGTCGAAGGTGCGGAAGGCCGGCGAGCGCGCCCCGCCGCCGGTCGCGTTCGGCCGCCCCTGAAACTCCTCGCGGGAGATGACCTCGACCGGCACAGTAGTATTGAACTCCAACTCCCGAACGCGCTCGATGCGGGCCATCGTCCGGTTGACGAACGTGGACTGTTCGCTCGCGTTGAGACCGTCTTCCGCTGTGACGGGAATCGACTCGTTGTACCAGTAGCCGCCTTCCCAGCCGAGCACGTCGGCGGCGGGGTCGGCGAGGTTCTGAACCGGGGCGTCGGCGGTCGCAGTGTCCGCTCCGGGCCCGCCCGCCCCGCCCGCTTCGGGACTGTTCGATCCGCCGCTGGTGGTTTCCTCGCCGCCGATGGAGAAGGGGGCGCTACAGCCGGCGAGGACGACGAGCAGCACACACAGGACGGCGGCGCGGGAGCGCATTGTGCGAAACGGGGGCGCTATGGGCAAAAAAGGCCCGGCTGGCGAGCAAAGACATTTGGCGAATCCAGTGGTATGGAGGGTATGGAATTCGACCCAGCACGAACCGCCGTCGTCGTGGTGGACATGCAAAAGGGGTTCTGTCACCCCGACGGCAGCCTCCACGCCCCGGCCAGCGAGCGCGTCGTCGACCCCATTGCAGGTTTGCTCGATACGGCCCGCGCGGCGGGCGCGTCGGTGGTCTTCACCAAGGACGTCCATCCAGAAGACCAATTCGACGGGAATCACTACTACGACGAGTTCGAGCGGTGGGGTGAACACCTCGTCGAGGGAACGTGGGAGACCGACATCGTCGACGGTCTCGACGTCGCAGCGGACGACCACGTGGTCGAAAAGCACACCTACGATGCCTTTCACGACACGGAATTAGGGGGCTGGCTCGACGCCCACGGCATCGACGACCTGCTGTTCTGCGGGACGCTCGCGAACGTCTGCGTGCTCCATACGGCAGGCAGCGCCGGTCTGCGCGATTTCAGACCCGTGCTCGCCGCGGACGCCATCGGCTACATCGAGGAGGACCACCGCGAGTACGCCCTCGACCACGCCGACTGGCTCTTCGGGGAAATCACCGAGCGCGAAGCCGTCGAGTTCGTCTGATCAGGACCGAAACAGCCGGTAGGCACCCTGTCCGGTGGCGACGGGTTTGCTCTCGCCGTCGGGCGCTTCGCTCTCGACCATGACTGTGGAGACGCCGACGCTCTCGCCCGCCCGGACCACCTCGGCGGTCGCCGTGAGGTCGTCGCCAGCAGGACGAAGATAGTTGAGGTTGAGGTTGATGGTCGCCACGTCGTCGTTCATCGGGTCGTCGAGGAAGGGACGGAGCGCGATGCCGCCGGCGGTGTCGATGAGCGTCGCGGCGATACCGCCGTGGATGCGCGCGGGCGTCTCGCCGTTCTCGCCCGGCCGGGAGTTCGTCAGCTTCTCGTCGAAGGGAACCGTCATCACGAGCGTTCCATAGTCCATCGACTCGACGTGCATCCCGAGCCACGACAGATAGCCGTGGGCGTCGATGTAGCGCTGGAGGAGGTCGGTCGTCTGGTCGGGAATTTCGGCGTCGGTCATGGCGGTTCGTGACCGGCGAACGATTTGTACTCGTCGGTAGCGTCAACCGAGCCGTACCGGGTCGTCGCTCGGCCGGAGTTCGACCTGCACGCGCTCGCCGACGGCGAACTCGCGGTCGGGACAGACGAGTTTCGCGCCGAGGGTATCGCGAGCACAGAACAGCGACAGTCCGGTAATCCGTTCGTCGTTTGCGAGGATTTCGAGAGCGTTCCATCGGATGTCGCGCCCGGATGCGCTTCCGACCTGCTGGCCGAACAGCGAGACCGATCCCTCTTCACCGCCGAGCGCGCCACCGCCCGCGTAGTGGACGAGACCGCCATCGAGAACCGCCCCGCCATCGCTTGCGAGACCGACGAACCGCTCGCCCGGCGCGGGGTGAGTGGGGGAATCGAGGACGGCATACGTGTCGTCGGTCTCGACGACGGTCCCGGAGCCATTCCACTCAATCCCCTCGACGTCGATGTCAACGGCGAGTCGCTCGGAGCCGCTCGCGCGATAGGGGTCCGCTGTGGGGTCGCGGAGTTCGAGATGCATGTGGTTGTCGACCCACGGCGCGAAAAACCCCGCACGGACGAGTCGTCCCATGTGCTCGCCGATTTCGAGCACGTCGCCCGCCTCGACCGCCGGCTCGACGTGAAGGATGCGCGCGACATGCTCGCCGGTATCGACGAGCACGAGATGGTCGTGGTCGGGTGCGTAGGGCTTCGACGGCGCGCGCACAGTACGGGTATCGAGCACCTCACCGGCGACGGGCGAGGGGGCCGGCGAGTGTGTGCCGTCGGTCGTCGGGCCGAATCCAGGGATGGGATAGAGGTCGATGGCACAGCCCCGGTCGTGGGCGGTGTAGGGGGAGTTGTACAGCGAGAAGCGTCGATAGGGTGAGAGCGTTTCCGGGGAGAGCGTGGCCGCCATCGCCGACGGAAGGGTACGTGTGCGTTTATACGGATTGTTGTGGTTCCGTACCACCGGACGAACGCGAACCGTTCGTGAAACGCCGAAGCAAATCCTCTGTCGACGACCCTGCTGAAAGTACACACAACAGTTCCTATAGCCTCCCCGCCCGTACCCGAACTATGCGCGCCTTCGACGGCCGGGCGGAGGACATCGATGCCGACAGGGAGCTGACCCAAGCGATGTTCGAGTTCACGAGGGAGACTGGCGAGCCGGCCGTGCGCGCGTGGACGCCGCACCGACAGGTCGCCTTCGGCCGGCGCGACGCCCGCGCGGACGGGTACGAGTCGGCGAAGCGAGTCGCCGAAGAACGAGGATTTCCAGTCGTCGAGCGGTCGGTCGGTGGGCGGGCGGTCGCCTACACGGGTTCGACGGTCGCGTTCGCGCGAGCCGAACCCACCGATGGCCAAGAGATACAACAGCGATACGCCCGCACGACCGCCGATTTGCAGGTCGCCTTCCGCCGGCTCGGCGTCCGGGCACGCCCCGGCGAACCCCCGGAGTCGTTCTGTCCGGGGTCGCACTCGCTACAGGCCGACGGGAAGCTCGCAGGGCTTGCCCAGCGCGTCACGAGCGAGGGAGCGCTCGTCGCCGGCATCGTCCTCACCCGCGACGCCGATGCGGTGGCCGACGTGCTCGTCCCCGTCTATGGCGCGCTCGACGTGCCGTTCGACCCCGCAAGCGTCGGCAGCATCGAACGTGCCGGCGGCGAGAGCGAGCCCGCAACCGTCGCAAACGAGGTAGAGCGGGCGCTCGTCGAAGGGTATCGGAACAGCAACGCGGATAACCGACAGGGTTAGGCCCGCAGGCACGCCAGCGACGGCATGCTGATTCGGGACGCGACCCTCGCCGACGGCCGACGGTGCGACGTTCGTGTGGAGGGCGAGCGCATCGCGGCCGTCGAGCGTCGGCTATCGAGCGACGAACGCGAAATCGACGCCGACGGCAAGCTCCTGCTGCCGGGGATGGTAGATACCCACGTCCACTTTCGGGAACCGGGATTTCCCGACAAGGAGACGTGGGCGAGTGGCAGTCGAGCGGCGGCCGGCGGCGGCGTCACCACAGTGGTAGACCAGCCGAACACGGACCCGCCGACGATTGACGGCGAGCGGGTCGCCGAAAAACAGGAACTGGCCGCCGAGTCGCTCGTCGATTTCGGCATCAACGGCGGTGTCACGCCCGACTGGTGTCCCGACGACCTGCTTGCCGAACCGCTGTTCGCCCTCGGGGAGGTCTTCCTCGCCGATTCGACGGGCGAGATGGGCATTGACGCCGACCTGTTCGCCGACGCCGTTCAGCAGGCCACGGCGCGTGGCATCCCCGTGACCGTCCACGCCGAGGATGCCGACCGATTCGACGCAAGTGCGAGGGAGCGCGACGACGCCGACGCGTGGAGCGCGTTTCGAACCCCGGAAGCCGAGCGTGTGGCCATCGAGCGCGCCTGCGAGGTCGGTCGGGAGGCGGGTGCACAGCTCCACATCGCCCACGCGAGCACGCCGGCCGGTATCGACCGCGCGGCGGAGGCGGGCATGACCTGCGAGGTGACGCCCCACCACCTCCTGCTCTCGCGCGATGACCTCCCGGAACTCGGCACCGTCGGACGGATGAATCCCCCGCTGCGGAGCGAGCAGCGACGGGAGGAGGTCTTCGAGCGTGTCGCCGACGGCACGGTCGACATCGTGGCGACCGACCACGCGCCCCACAGCCGCGCGGAGAAGAGCAGTAGTATCTGGGACGCTCCCAGCGGCGTGCCGGGCGTCGAGACCGCCCTTCCGCTCCTGCTGGCTGAGGCGCACGAGGGACGGCTGAGTTACGAGCGAGTCCGGGACCTCACGGCGGCGAATCCTGCACGCGTGTTCGACCTCCCACGGAAGGGGCGCGTCGAGACCGGGAAGGATGCCGACCTCGCCCTGTTCGACCCCGATACGACCCGGGAAATCCGGGGCGAACAGCTGCATTCGAGGGCCGATTGGACGCCGTTCGAGGGATGGACGGGCGTGTTCCCGGAATGGACGATGGTCCGTGGTGAGATGGTGTACGAGCGCGGTGGAGACGAGCAATACCCGCGAGACGGCGAGCGGTTCGGCGACGCGCGCGGTGAAAACGTCCGGTCAGGGGAGTAACGGCGTCACGACCACGACGCCGGCCATCACGCCCGCGCCGAAGCCCGCGATGCGAGCCATCGCTCGCCGGGAGTCGCGTTCGGTCCAAGCGGTATCGACATCGAGACGACGCTGGAGACCCTCGATGCTGCGGCCGGCAAGCATCGACCCCGACCAGCCGAGGACCCCGAACCCGAAGGCGAGCGTCCCGACCGCGAACGTCTGCGTGCTGGCGGTCATCGGACCCGCGAGCACGGCGAACGCGACGACCGCGAGCGCACCCACGAGACCGCCGACCGCCCCCGCCGTGGCGAGGAGCGACAGGCGAGGAGCGAGCCACGCGAGCGCCGGCCCGTGGTTCATTGGCTCACTCGACGGTCTCGCGCATCCGTGGGTCGAGCGCGTCGCGCATCCCGTCGCCAAGCAGGTTGAACCCGAGCACCGTGACTGCGAGGAACAGGCCGGGGAAAAAGGACAGCCACCAATCGCCGGTCAGCAGCCCGTTGCTGACGCCGTTTTTCAACATCAACCCCCACGACGGCGTGCCGGCCTGCGCGCCGAACCCGAGGAAGGACAGCGCCGCGAGGTCGATGATGGCGAGTCCGAAGTTCAGCGTGCTCTGGACGGTAATCGGCGCGAGACAGTTCGGCAGCACGTGCCGGACGAGCACGCGGGGGTCGCGCGCGCCGAGGGCCACCGTGGCGTCGATGTACTCGTCTTCCAGTACTTTGAGCGCCGCCCCGCGGACGACGCGCGCAAAGCGCGGCGTATAGACCAGCGTGAGCGCGATGACGACTTTCGACAGCCCCGCCCCGAAGATGGCGACCAGTGCAAGCGCCAGCAAGAGTGATGGAAAGGCAAGGAAGACGTCCATCGTCCGCATCACCACGTTGTCGACGACATCGCCGTAGTACGCCGCGATGATACCGAGCGAGATTCCCAGTACTGTGGAGGACCCGACGACCAGCACGCCGAACTTCAGCGCCAGCCACGCGCCGTACAGCACCCGCTTGAAGATGTCACGTGCGGCGGCGTCGGTGCCGAAGAGGAACTGGTCGAGCGCCGCGGAACCGAGCCAGCCCGGCGGAGCCTTGTTCGGATACGCCCCGAGCCGCGACTGAGAAATGGCTCCGAGGTCGATGAACAGCCGGGCGTAGACGCCGAGGAGCACCATCCCGAGGATGATGCTCAGGCCGACGACCGCGAGCCGGTTCGAGAGCAGTTCCGAGAGGAACGGCGAGGCGCGCAGCCGCCCGATGACGCCCCGGCGCTCTGCCGTGGTGGTAGTGGTTTCGGTCGCCATTATCGTGAGTCGCCTCTCATTGTTGGATGCGTGGGTCGAGGTAGCTGTAGGTGATGTCGACGCCGAGATTCACGAGCGTAAAGAGCAGCGCGAACACCAACACCGTGCCCTGGACGAGCGGGTAGTCGGTCGCGCCGATGGCCGCGACGAGCAACTGGCCGATGCCGCCGATGCCGAAGACCGTCTCGGTGAGCACCGCACCGCCCAGCAGCGTGCCGAACTGGATACCGATGACGGTAATCACGGGAATGAGCGCGTTTCGGAGGCCGTGTTTCAGCAGCGTGATCTTCTCGCCTTGGCCCTTGGCGCGCGCGGTGCGGATGTAGTCCTGCCGGATGACTTCGAGCATCGACGAGCGCATCATCCGCGACAGCAGCGCCATCGAGTAGATGCCGAGCGTCAACACCGGCAGGAACAGGTGTTGGACCGCCGAGATGAACGAGGCGTAGTATTCGGTCAGCGACGCGAACGCACCGAGACCCTCGCCGTAGAGTATCGACTGGACGAACGCGCCGGTATCGAGGATGAACGTATCGACCGTCACCATCCCCGTCAGCGGGAGCTGCGTGCCGAACAGCACCCAGTGCTCTTCGAGGAAGAAGGTGCTGCCGATGCGCCCGCTCGTCGGGAACCAGCCGAGGTAGGTCGCAAAGACCAGGAGAACCAACGGACCGCTCCAGAAGATGGGAACCGAGATACCCGTCAGCGCGCCGATGCGGGTGACGTGGTCGGTCAGCGAGTCCTGTTTGACCGCCGAGAGCACGCCGAGGGGAATCCCCAACAGAATGGCGGCGAACTGGCCGTACAGCGCGAGTTCGATTGTCACCGGCAGGCGGTCGGCGAGCACCTCCCAGACGGGGGTGCCGCTGGCTATCTGGTAGGACTGTCCGAAGTCGAACCGGGCAGTGTCGGCGAGAAATCGGCCGTACTGCACCCAGATGGGGTCGTTCAGGCCGAGTTCACGCCGCAGCTCGACGACCTGCTGGGTCGGCGCGCGCTGGCCGAGGATGACCCGTGCCGGGTCGCCCGGTGCGAGGTGGAGGATGCCGAAGACGACCGTCGCCACCCCGAACAACACCGGCACCAACAGGAGGAGACGTTTTGCGATGAACCGCGTCGAGACCATGTAGATCGTTCCTGTGGGTGACTACTGTTTGAGCTTTACCGATTCGAGATATGGGTTGTTGATCGACGAGAGAGTGAACGTCGATTGGTCGACGGCTTCGTTGAGGCCGCGGAGCGTCTTCGCGTAGTCGACGAACACCCATGGGGCCTCGTCGTGGGCGACCTTGCTGGCCTCTTGATAGATTGATTTGCGTTTCGAGGTTTCGTACGTTTTCTGCCCGCGCTCGGTGAGGTCCATGAACTTCCGGTTGGCCCACGCCGAGGCGTTGTTGGTGTTGTAGCCCTCCGTGTCGAAGCTCACCCAGTCTTGGCCGTCGGGAATCTTCGATTTGTCGACGCCCGGGTGAAGCAACACGTAATCGAAATTGTCCGGGTCGGCGTTGTCGGTATACCAGCCCAAAAAGCAGGCGTCGTGTTTCCCCGCATAGGTGTATTCGAGGTAGGAGGAAAACGTCGAGAACTGGTTGATGGACACCGAGACGCCGATGTCCGAGAGGTCGGATTTGACCTGCTGGGCGGTCTGCACAGGTGAAGGGTTGTAGCCGCGCGGGTTCGAGAACGTCGCCAGCTCGAAACTGAGACCGCTTTCGCCAGCCTCCTCAAGCAGCTGCTGTGCTTTCTCCTTGTCGTTCGAGTAGGGATCGATGGAGTCGTTGTAGCCGAGGACGGTCGGCGGGAGCGGCTGGTCGGCCTGCGAAGCGAAGCCCTCGTAGATGTCGTCGACGATGGCCTTGGTGTTGACCGCGTAGCTCACGGCTTGGCGGACCTTCTTCTTTCTGAAGGGTTCGAAGCGCTCCATGTTCATCGCCATGTAGCCGATGTTGATGCCGTCCTTCTGGAGCAGGGAGGCACTGTCGGCGTTCTGGAGCTGTTTCGAGGCCTGTGCGCCGATGCCGTCGATGATGTGGGCGTCGCCGTTGATGACCGCCTGCGCGCGCGTGGAGTTCTGGCCGATGGTCGTGAAGATGACCCGGTCGAGATACGGTCCCTTCTTCCAGTAGTCGCCGTTTTTGCCGAGCAGCACGCGCTGGTTGCCGTTGTCCAACTCTTCGAAGGTGAACGGGCCGGTCCCGATGGGGTTCTTGCCGAGCTGGTTCTGCTTCTTGCCGAGGCTCTCGATCTGTTTCTTCGAGAGCACCGCCGAGGGGAACATCCCGAGGTTGCGCAGTATCGGCGCGTACTTCTGTTTGAGTTCGATTTCGAGGTCGTATTTGCCCTTCGCGGTGACGGATTTGATCCAGTTGCCGTACGTGACCGAGGCGTAGCCCGAGGGGGTGCCCGACACCGAATCCTTGCCGAGATAGTACTGGTAGCTGTCGTCGACGAACCGACGGTAGGTGGCCTTGAAATCCGCCGCGGTGAACTCTTCGCCGTTGTGGAAGGTCGCGCCCTGCCGGAGTTCGAGCGTCACCGTCTTGCCGTTCAGTTCGTAGTTCTTCGCCAGCCCGGCGGTGAGCTTCCCGCCGCTGCCGGGGACGAACGCGATGAGGTGGCTGAACACCTGGTCGGTGACCTTCGCCACTTCGCCGCTGGTCGACTGGTGAGGGTCGTAGTTCGAGGGGTGGTCGCCGCGGGCGTAGGTGAGCGTGCCGCCGCTCTGTCCGCCACCCCCGCCGCTTCCGCCGGAGCCGTTGCCACCCGAGCCACCGCCACCGGAGCCGTTGCCGCCCGACCCGTTGCCACCGGAGCCACCGCTGTCGAGGCAGCCGGCAACCGTGGCGGCGGCCGCCGCGCCGCCGGCCGCCTTGAGGAAAGAGCGCCTGTCAGTTTCGCTATCGAATGGCATGGACGGTACTGACGAGAGTGGCATAATAAGAGTACCGGAAAGAATTGCGACGGCCGTCAGCGCGGGCGGTCGTCGGGCTGCTCGTAGAGGTGACAGGCGGCGGGGTGGGCCTCGTCCTGGAGCACTGGTTGCTCGCGTTCACAGACGCTCTCGAAGCGCTCGCGGAGCCGTGCGGCCGCCCCCGCCCAGTCGTCGGCGACGACCCGCTCGACGGAGTCCTCGATGACCGTTCGTGACTGCTCGTCGAGGGCGTCACCGTGGTCGAAGAAGTGCTCCCAGAACGCGCCCGTCGGCACGCTCGTGCCACCGTCGGCCGCGACCGTCGCCACCCGTTCGGCGTCGGTTTCGGCCCGCACGTCCGCGACCGAAATCGATTGGCTCTCGACGCGCTGGCGATAATCCATCACCTCGCGGTAGGCCTCTTGGGAAACGTCCAGTTCCTCGGGCGGAATGACCGACGGACAGCGGGTGTGGAACCGACAGCCGGAGGGCGGGTCGATGGGGCTCGGCACGTCGCCTTCGAGCACCACCCTGTCGGTGTCGTCGGTCGGGTCGGGTTCGGGAATCGCCGACAGCAGTGCTCGCGTATAGGGGTGTTTCGGGTCGGCGAACAGCTCTTGGGTGCCCGCGACTTCGACGATTTCGCCGAGATACATCACGGCCACGCGGTCGCAGATATGCCGCACCACCGAGAGGTCGTGGGCGATGAATAAGAATGTGAGTCCGAACTCCTCCTGGAGGTCCTCAAGGAGGTTCAGTATTTGGGCCTGCACGGAGACGTCGAGCGCCGAAACGGGTTCGTCACAGACGATGAAATCGGGGTCGACAGCCAAGGCACGGGCGATGCCGACGCGCTGGCGCTGGCCGCCCGAGAGTTCGTGGGGATAGCGGTCGAGTTGGGAGGTGTCGAGACCGACGGCTTCCATGAGTTCCTCGACGCGCTCGCGCCGACTCTTCCGTGTCGAGCCACTCTCGGAGTCGGGCAGGTCGTGGATTTTCAGGGGTTCGGCGATGGTCGCGCCCACGTTCATCCGCGGGTCGAGGCTCGACAGCGGGTCCTGGAATATCATCTGCATCTCGCGGCGCTTGGCGCGCAGTTCGTCCCTGTCGAGGTCACCGAGGTCCTCGCCGGCGAAGACGACCCGCCCGTCGGTGGGGTCGAGCAGCCGGAGGATCGACCGCCCGGTCGTCGATTTTCCACAGCCGGACTCGCCCACTAGTCCAAGGGTTTCGCCCTCATAGACCTCGAAGTCGACGCCGTCGACCGCCCGCACCGGCTTCGCCCCGCCGCCGAACCACGAATCGAGCAGGTCGTCGGCCTGCGAGAAGTGTTTCTCCAGGCCATCGACCGCGAGCAGCGGCTCGGCAGCATCGGACGGGCTGGTTGACTCGCTATCGGCCCGTATGCCTTCCTCGGTCCCGTACTCGCTCGTATCGAAGTCCTCCAGGATGCATTTCGCGCGGTGGTCCACCACGTCGGGACCGTGCTGGAGGTACGGAATCCCACCCTCGCGGCATTCTTCCTGTGCCCACGGACACCGCGGTGCGAACGAGCACCCATCGGGAAGGTCCACGAGGTCGGGAACGTTCCCCTCGATTGGCGTCAGCCGGTCGGTGTCCTCCCGGGGAACCGATTCGAGCAGCGTGTAGGTGTAGGGATGGCTGGGATTGTGGAATATCTCCTCGACCGGCCCCTCCTCGACGATATCGCCGGCGTACATCACCGCCACCCGGTCGCAGGTCTCGGCGACGACCCCGAGGTCGTGGGTGATGAACAGCACGGACATCCCGAACTCGTCCTGGAGGTCGTTGATGAGGTCGAGAATCTGGGCTTGAATCGTCACGTCGAGCGCGGTCGTGGGTTCGTCGGCGATCAGGAGCTGCGGTCGACAGGCGAGCGCGATGGCGATGAGCACCCGCTGGCGCATCCCGCCCGAGAACTCGTGGGGATACTCCTCGACGCGGGCAGCGGGTTCGGGGATACCGACCTCGGCGAGCATCTCGATGGTGTCTTCGAGCACCGCCTCGTCCATCTCGGAACCGGTTTTAGGAAGGATTTCGCGGACGGCATTGAGCCACGAGTCCTTCTTTTGGCCGCCGTACTGGTGGAGTCGGAGACTTTCAGCGACCTGCTCACCGACGGGGACGGCGGGATTGAGCGAGGTCATCGGGTCCTGAAATATCATGCTCATCTCGCCACCTCGTACGGTGCGCATCGCGTTCTCGGGTGCGCGCGTCAGGTCGACGGTTCCGGCGTTGGGGTCGGCGAACCCGGCCCCATACTCGTCGGCGAACGACCGCGCGAGGTCCGCGTCGTGAAATTCGACCGTACCGTCGGCCACGGTTCCAGGGTCGTCGACCAGTCCCATCGCCGACAGCGCCGTCACCGACTTGCCCGAACCGCTCTCGCCGACCAGTCCGACGGTTTCGCCCTCCCGGACTGTGAGGTCGAGACCGTCGACCGCCTTGACGGTGCCACGGTCGGTGGCGAACTGGGTCCGCAGGCCCGATATCGAGAGAAGGTCGCTCACGCCGAGGGGTTTGCAACCGTGGTATATAGATTTGCCGCAACCGAAAGGAAGGCTTTTGGTCGCCAGTCACACACGAACCCTGTGTCCGAGAACGATCCGGCCGAGCGCGTGGCGGGGCACTGGGAGGACGTCATCGCCGACATGGAAGCCACCGCCGAGGGCTACCGCGAAGCGGACTGGGAGGTTCTCGAACTCCACCCCGGCGACGTCACAGTAATTGACGACCAGCACGGACTCGATGTGCTCGTCCCCGGCAGCGAGTTCGAGGAGCTAGAAGCGCTCGCTGCCGAGGCGACCTTCGGGTCATACGAGGTCTATCGCGCCGCTGAGTCGGAAATGGTCTTCGCGCTGGTCGTCCTCGAAGACACCGACGACGAGCGCGCGGTCTGCTGTCCGACCTACTACGAGCGCGACGATATCGAACGGGTGAAGCGACACATCGGTGACGACGGCGTGCTGTACACCCACATCCGCCCGCTGGCCGACGACCGCGCCGTGACCTTCAGCTATGAGGAGCCGGACCTCTTCTGAGTAGTCCACACCGTTCGATACGGAGCGACCGCTTGACGCGGATGGCAGTCGGGAGAAAGCATTTACCGAAACCCGGCGCAATCCGGGTATGCACCGCCGTGCGTTCCTCTCGGGGGTCGTCGGGACGGTTGCCGTCGCGGGCTGCCTACAGGGCAGTGCGGGCACCGACGAGCAGGCCACGGAAACGGGACCGGCGGCCACGACGCCAGCACCGACCGCGCCGACGAGGAGCACCACCACGGAACCGGCCACGGCGACCGCCATATCCGAGGGCAACGGGACCGTCGAGTGGACACGAACCACGAACTGCGAGCACACACCGAGCGGGATGTACGACAGCGTCATTCGCGTGCAGCGGACGACCACGACCATCGGCGACGGCCACACACCCGTGGTGTTCTCGGAACTGCCACCCGGAGAGAAAGCAATCGCCCGCAGCGTCATCGAGGAGGGCGGCGTCGCAGCCTGCGAGCCATCGGCCGACTTCGAGGCACTGGTCGAGCGCATTTCGGACCACCAGCAGAGACAGGAGTCGATGACGATGTACCTCAAGCGCGGCGGGACCTACTACGCCCTCTACGTCGAAGTGCTCGACCAAGTGCTGTCGTACTGAGGGCGATGCCCCGTGCCGACCTCACTCGGTAGTCGTGTGTTCGGCGTCGTCGGCGTCGCTCGCGGTGAACTCCTCGCCGCAGTGCGGACAGCTGAGTTCGTCGTGGCGCAGCGCCGCGCTCCGGGCGCGCACCTCCCGCATCGTACTGGAGATGCGCTCCTCGCTTTCGAGTTCCTCGCCGACCGCGAGGTCGACACCCTCGACTTCGAGCAGGAACTTCGCCACTTCGGTCGCCTCGTACATCACGTCGTCGAGCTGCTCGGCGGTGAAGAAGTCACACATCGCGCCATAGAGGAAGGTTGCTCCCGCTTTGCGGACCTTCTCCTCGAAGGCAGCGCGGGCCTGATTCACGGCTTGGGGCGTGTAGGTGTCGGTCATGAAGGGGACGAGTTCCGGGAGATGCTCGCCGATTTTCGTCATCTCGACGCCGGTCTCGGTCCGGAAATCCGCACACAGTCGGGCGATGGCCCACTCGCGGGCGGTGATATACGTGCGCTCGCGCAGGAAGTCGTTGGCGCGCTCGTAGCGCGCGCCGTCCATCTTCGTGAATCGCTCGTACCGCCGCACGTCCTCGGGGATTTCGGGGTCGTCGCCGTCGGCGGGTGCTGTGGGCGATGGCGAGTCCTCGGTCATCACTCGGGATTGCGAGCGGGCGGGAAAAAGCGTGTCGTGTCCCGAGGTGACCAACACAACGGTTTTGGCCCGACCGCTCCATCGCTCGGCATGAACGTCGTAGTGGGCATCGACGGAAGCGACGACGCCTTCGCCGTCTTCGAGCGCGCCATCAACCGAGCGCGCGAGGCCGGCGACGACCTCACGGTGGCGCTCGTCGCGGGCGTGCTCGACGACACGGCAGCGACCACGCGCCGCGTCCGCGAGACGCTCACCGACGCCGGAATCGATGGAACGGTCGAACACGTCGATGGCGAGGGTGAACTGGTCGAGCTAGCGGACAACGGGCGGTTCGACAGACTCGTCGTCAGCGGCGGCGAGCGCACCCCGACCGGAAAGCTCTCGTTCAGTTCGACGACCGAGTTCGTCCTCATGAACGCCGATACGTCGGTGACGCTCGCCCGATGACCCGACCCTATCCCGACGAGCGCGCCGGCGACTTCGAGCGTCCGCCAATCGCGTTCACCGATGCCCACGACCGCGACATCGAGATCGGTGTGTACACCGACGACGACCGCGCGGCGCTGGTCGAGATGTACGTCTCCTTCGACCCCGCGGACCGCGCTCAGGGCATCCCGCCGGCCGAACGCGGCGCAATCGAGGAGTGGCTCGACACCATCCTGGAGAGCAGTCACAACGTCGTCGCCACCCACGGCGAGAAGTGTGTCGGCCACGCGACGCTCGTCCCCGACGGCGACGATGCCCACGAACTCGCCATCTTCGTCCTCGACACCCACCAGCAGGCCGGCATCGGCTCGCGGCTGCTCGAAGGGTTGTTGGGCCACGCCGGAGCCGAGGGTGCAGAGCGCGTCTGGCTCACCGTCGAGCGCTGGAACGGGGCCGCAATCGCCCTCTACCGGAAGTTCGGCTTCGAGACCTGCGACACCGAAAGCTTCGAGATGGAGATGTCGCTGCGACTGTAACTCATATCTGAGACATGCAACCGCATGCCACAGCGTTAGGGTCGTCGGCCCCCTACCGGACACATGTCGCCGTACCAACGCTGTCCGTTCTGTGAGGCGGTCATCGAAATCGACTCGGACAGGCGCGATGCACTGAAGCGGCATATCCGGGCCGAACACAGCGAAAGCCGACCCGCACACGACCGGGCAGCCTGACTCAGACCGAAAGCACGGGCTGGGTCGCGTACTGGAGGACGTACTCGGCGGCGCGCCCGAGCGGTTCGTCGGGCTTGCCCGAGACCGGTTCGCGCGGGACGACGATGAAATCGACCGCGACGTCCTCGGCGGCGTCGAGCACCACGCTGCCCGGATGGCGGGTCTTCATCGTCGGCGAGAAGCCGTAAGCCGAGGAGTGGGTGAGGGGAACGGACTCTGGCGCGAGCGCGCGGGCTTCGTCGATGAACGCCTCGCTGGCGGCGGCGATGTCCTCGTCGCTGTCGCCGAAGGCGGCATCACGGGCGCGCTCCTCGTTGACGACGTAGAGCGCGTGGACGCCGGCGTCGTAGCGTTCGGCGATAGCGAGGGCGTATTCGACGGCACGCATGGATGCGTCGCTACCGTCGACTGGAGCGAGGACGGTCTCGACCGCGAGCGTCATGGAAGGCAATCACAGTCGGCACGCAAAAACCCACCGAGTGCAGCACGCGAGCTTTATCACATGGGAAACGAAATCGGACGTATGTTCGAGACCGTGGTCATCGCAACCGACGGCTCACAGAGCGCGGAGCGAGCAGTCATGGCCGCGCTCGACCTCGCCAACCGCTTCGACGCTGCCGTGCATGCGCTGTACGTCGTCGAGGAGGGCGACGTCGCCGCCGCACCCGAAGACGTCCGCGAGCACCTCCGAGAATCGCTCGAAGACAGCGGCGAGGCGGCCCTCGCAAACGTCCGGGAAGCCGACGGGAACGTGACGACGGCCGTCCGTGAAGGCCATCCCGCCGAGGAGATCCAGCGCTACGCCGCCGAGCACGACGCCGACCTCGTGGCGACGGGCACGCGCGGGCGACACGGCGAGTACCGCTTCGTCCTCGGCAGCGTCGCCGAGGCGCTCGTCAGGGATTCGCCGGTGCCGGTGCTCACCGTCCGCCAGCTCGAAACGGCAACGTGAATCGGGGAGTACTTCGGCGGCGGTAGCATTGGGAGGGCATGAACGACCGACTCATCGACGACGAGGAGCTTCCGCTGGCCCGGAAGTCGCTGCTGCCGGGTGCGGGGTTCTTCTCCCCCGACTCGTTCGACGCCGAGCGAGCCGAGCGCGAGACCCGTGACACCGTCACCGGTGCCGAACGGGTGGTCATCGCCGACCCCGACGCCGACGGGCTGGCCTGCGTGGCGCTGCTTCGCGAGGCGTTCGGCACTACTGTGCTCGTCCCGGCCGGCCCGCACGAGTTGAGCGACGCCATCGACCGCGTGGCCGACCACCTCGAACCGGATGCACGGGTGTTCGTCTGTGACCTCGTCCCCGACGATTTCCACTACATTGCCGGCCAGTTCGAGCGCCTTTCCGAGCGCGCCAGTATGGTGAGTTGGTTCGACCACCACCAGTGGGACGGGGAGGACATGGAGAAAGTACGCAATCACGCGCGCCTCGTCGTCGGCGAGTCCGACGAGGAGTGCTCGGCGGACGTCGCTCTCGGGGCGCTCGACTACGAGTTCGACCCCCGGTGGGCGGAACTCGCCGCCGTGACCCGCGACCACGACCTCTGGCTGCGCGAGGACCCGAGAAGCGACGACCTCGCGGATTTCGCCTACTGGGCCGACCCCGAGGAGTACGTCGGTGTCATCGCCGAGCACGGCGTGGACCTCCCCACCGAGGTCGAGGAGTATCTCGACGAGCGCCGCGTCGAGAAGGAGGCGCTCATCGAGCGGGCAGTCGAGCGAGCTGAATTCGAAGAGAGCGGCCCGTGGACCGTCGGCGTCACCTACGGGCGCTGTTCACAGAACGAGGTCTGTGAGGCCCTCCGCGAGGCGGGAGCCGACGCCGCCGTCGTGGTCAAGCCATCGGGAAGCGCCTCGATTCGCGGCTCCGAGGGCTTCGAGCGCTGCCACGAGGTCGCCGAACAGGTGAATGGGGGCGGGCATCCGAAAGCCGCCGGCTGCAAACCCGACATCTACGGCGACATGCTGGACTACGCCCACCACTGGACGACCCGCGGTGCGGTGACCAAACAGGTGATTCTCGAAACGTTCGGGCGGCTCGACGTGGAGTGAGTCGACCACCAACAGCTCGATTGCGTCGAGAGAGCGATGCGTCACGAGCGGTAGCACGGCAGAACAGCTATTACAGCAGCACACCAAGTACACCCCATGCCCATTGGCATCGACCGCTTCGAGGACGGCGAAGAACTCCGCGAGCGTCCCACTAGCGAACGCATCGTCCAGTTTCTCCTCGCTCACGACGAGCAGGCGTTCACGCGCGCCGAAATCGCCGAGGCGCTCGATATCGACCCGAACACCATCGGGACAAATCTCTCGCGGCTGAAGTCGCGCGAGTTGGTCCGCCATCGGGAGCCATACTGGGCCATCACCGACGACCGCGAGCGGGTGGCAAGCGCCTTCAGGGCATGCGCCGAGGACGCCTACTTGAACGAACTGCTCGGCGAGGAGAAGTGGAGCGAATGGGCAGACCACGCCGCGAGCGAGGCGGAACTCGAATCGGCACGCAGCGACGCGGACGACGGATGAACGACCGTTCGTTCCGGCGCGGTGCGGTCGTCTGGGGTCTCGACCCGTTCAAGAGTGCGGAGGACTCGGAACCGGAACGACCGTTTCTCGTGTTGAGCAACGAAACACACCCGTTCGCCGACCGCCAGTTCGCCGGTGTCGCGCTCTCGACCACCCGCCGAGACGAAGCGCTGGCACTCGACCCGGACGACTGGGCTGCCGGCGGACTGCCACGACGGTCGTACGCCTATCCGTGGCTGCTCGTGACCCGCGACCACGCCGACATCGCGTCGGTTATGGACGACTGCGGCCAGCCATCGTGGACACCGTATTCGAGCATCTCGTCGGCTATCTCTCGGCACGAAACAGCGATGAGCAAGAGTAATCGAATAGGCGCAACCGTTCGGTGAGCGATTAGTCGGCGTCGGTCGGCGTCGGCGGTGCGGTCCGTTTGTGTTCGTTCTCGCGGTAGAGTTCCCGGATGTGTTCGACGGTTTCGGGCGTCGTCTCGGCGATTTCGGCGGTCGCGGTGGTCGGCACGTCGCCGTCGATGGCGAGCGCGATGATGGCGTCGATGGTGTCGTACTCGACGCCGATCTCCTCCTCGTCGGTCTCGTAATCGACCATTCCCCCGGTCGGCGTCTTCTGGACGAGTTCTTCGTCGGCACCGAGGTCGGCGGCGAGCTGGCGGACCTGCTGTTTGTAGCAGTCACCGATTGGGTTACAGTCGACGCCGCCGTCGCCGTATTTCGTGACGTAGCCGAGCGCGAGCTCGACGCGGTTGCCGGTCCCGAGCACCAGTTTGTTCTCCCGGTTGGCGATGAGGTAGTTGACGGTCATCCGCACGCGTGCGCTCGTGTTGCCGATGTAACGGTTCTCCCAGCCGCCCTCGTCGCTCGCTCCCTCGTCGGTCTCGATGGCGAGGAACTCCTCGACCATCGGGTCGATACCGATGACGTCGTACTCGATGCCGAGGTCGCTGGCGACGCGCTCGGCGTCGCTCATGTTCTCGTCGCTGTTGATCTCACGGGGAAGCACGACCCCGTGAACGGCCTCCCGGCCGAGCGCCTCGACGGCGAGGTGGGCGACCGCGGTACTGTCGACGCCGCCCGAGAGACCGAGAACGACGCCGTCGGCGTCGTGGCGGTCGACCTGTTCCTGAATGAACGACGTGATGCGCTCGCGTTCGGCGGCGAGTTCGTCGCTCGAAAACCGCAGGTCGAGCGGTGCTATCTCCGCTTCGAGTTTGCTCTGTGGGTGCAGTTGTTCCACGGCCGTAAACGGCCGTCATCGTATATAAACTGTGGGATGCGCTACGGCCACGGCGAGTCAGGACGCGCTCGTGACCCAGCGCTCGGAGTAGACGCTACCGCACTCACAGACCGCGTAGGCGTGAATCACGTCACCCTCGGCGTAGATGCCGCCCACGTCCTCGTTTCGTTCCTCGGCGAAGGCGAAGACGAATCGGGGAGCGTGCTCGCCGGGGGTCGTGCTGTCGGTCACGGGGCAGTCCCCCTCGAAGGATTCGAGGTCGACCGCGCCCTCGGCGTCCATCGCCGCGCTCGCGAGTGTCATCGGGTCGACGCCGGTCGCACCCTCGAAGGCGCTCCGGCCGCGCTCGGCGTCCAAGACCAGCGAGACGCCGTTCCCGACTGCCTCACCGTGCTGGGAGAGCGTTCCGAGGTCCGAGACGGCCGACTCGGCGAAGAATAGGAGGACGTCCTCGGGCCGCTCGCCGTCGAGGAACTCGCGTCTGTCGGGGTTCATGGGCGAACTACGCACAGGCCGAACAAAAACCCGGGGATCAGCCATCGTCGAGGTCGCGGGCGATGGCCGCAAGTCCCTCATCGGGCGATTCGACGGCGTCGTAGACGACGCGCTCGCCGGGTTCGCGAACGCCGTAGAGGAAGCCGGATTCGACGGCGTCGACGAGCACGCTCCGGCCGTAGTCGATTTTCGACTCAGCGCGCCACGCTTCGAGGCGGTCTTCGCCATCGTGCTCGCGCGCGAGCCGGGGGTTGTCGTATGCGCCGGTGATCTCGACGCCCTCCTCGCGGCTGCGTTCGATGCGGCCGTGGTAGGTGTCGCCGTCGAGAACGAGGCGCACAGTAGTAAGTGGAAAGCGGTCGTCGGCCGGTAGTTCGAGCCGCGAGCGGGTGCGGCCGCGGCGGGCGAGCGTCGCGCGCACGGTCTCGACCGAGGGGTGGTCGCTCGGCAGCCGGTCGGTCACTCGTCGTCTTCGTCCGTGTCACCCTCGTCGAGCAGTTCGTCGACCGGCTGGTCGCCGCGGTCGGTGATGGTGGCGTTGATCTGCCTCGTGTCCTCGCCGACCTCGCGGCCGCGGACGGTGACGCGCTTTCGCTCGCCGTCACGGGTCGGATTGAAGCCCGTCCCGCCCGAGAGCAACACGGCGTTGAGTGCCGGGCCGGCGACGTCCTCGCGCATCGGGCGGCCGGCCGTATCCGAGCCGCCGGTGAGTTCGACCGTGTAGCCGTCGAGACCGACCGCGCCGCCATCGACCTCCTCGCCGATGGAGCGCCCGATGAAGCGGTTTGCGTCCTGTCCGTCGACCGCGCGCTGGTAGGCCGCCCCGTCCTCGGGGTCGGCAACGACGACCGTGAAATCAGCCATATCCGAGACAGTCGGTCGGCGTTCAAAAGCGTATTGAAAGCCCCACGGTCGAGCGACGCGAACGACGGGTGCGGGCAATGCATGACCAGCAGATTAATATTTACCCCGGATGCAGACGATAACCAATGACACGTCGAACGATTCTCATGGTTTTCATCGCCGCGCTCGTGGTGCTCGCCGGCTGTAGCTCGCTCTCACAGGACCCGCTCGAATCCGCGCCGGCAAACGGGACCGCGACGACGGAAACACCATCACCGACGGTGACGACCGCCATCGCAACGCCAGCACCGACGGCAACACGAACCGCGACATCCACAGAGACCCCGACAGCAACGCCGACGGCAACGCCAACGGAAACAGCGACCGAAACACCCACACCAACAGAGACACCGACCCCCACAGCAACGCCAACCGAGACGCCGACTGAAACACCAACGCCAACCGAAACACCAACGCCAACCGAAACAGCGACGCCGACCCCAACGGCGACGGAAACGCCAACCCCGACACCGACCCCGACAGCAACGCCGACCGACGAGCCGGCGGAAGCCGCGAGCGGTCCGGAGCCGCCGCTCGACGCCGAAAGCGTCGCCGACGGCCACGTCGAGGGACTCAGGGCCGCCGGGAGTTTCACCATCACGGACAGCGCGACAGTAGCAGGGTCCGCAGAGAGCGAGACGAACGACCGCAGTGGACGGGCTGACCTCGATGCGAACACCGCCCGGCTGGTCTCCCGGCCAACCGAGGAGGCGACCCGCCACACCTACGCCGAGGGGGCAACGGCCTACGAGAAGACGGTCTTCGACGAACTGGACCAGCCACAGTACGAGGTTTCCGAGCTCGGCCGGCCGCTCGCCGAGAGCCTGCTCACCGCCACCGAAATCGCCGAAACCGTTCGCGCGGTCGACTACGAGCGCTCGGGCAGCCTCACGCGCGACGGGCAGGAACTCGCCGTCTACGTCGCCAACGGCACCGACAGCCTCGACACGGAGGTCCTCTTCCGCGGCGAAGATATCTCCGAGTTCAGTTCGACGCTCGTCATCAACCCCGAGACGGGCGTCGTCCGAACGCTGAAAACCGAGCGCACCACCGACGCGCTGAGTGCCGACGGGTCGAACACCATCACGGAGACGCTCCGGTTCTCCGATATCGGATCGACCTCGGTCGACCAGCCCGGATGGGTCGACGACCTGAAGGAGCGCAACGGATAGGACCGACGGGCCGAAAGCCCGCAGACGCGAAGGGTGGCCAATGAACGTTGAGTTCCTCGGCGGCGCGCGCGAGGTCGGCCGGAGCGCGATGCTGATCAACGACGAACTACTGCTCGATTACGGCATGAAGAGCGGGACGCCGCCGGGCTATCCGGTCGGTTCTGTCGACCCCGAGGCGGTCGTCGTCTCGCACGGCCACCTCGACCACGTCGGCGCGGTGCCCGCGCTGCTATCGGGCGACGCACGCCCGACGGTCCACTGGACGCCACCGACGCGCGAACTCGCCATGACGCTCGCACGCGACACGCTCAAGCTCCACGGGGGAACCTACGGCTGTCCGTTCACCGAGACCGAACTCAATCGGCTCACGCAGGTCTCCGAAACCCACGGCTACGGTGAGTCGTTCGCGGCCGCCGGCCACGAGGTCATGCTGTACAACGCCGGCCACATCCCCGGCAGCGCACACGTCATCGTCGATGACGGCGAGACGCGACTGTGCTACACCGGCGATTTCCACACTGGCCATCCGGACCGCGGCCAGCGCCTCGTCGCGCCCTCGACTGCCCGACCCGACGCCGACGTCGTGGTCTGTGAGAGCACGTACTCCGACACCGAGCACGACCCCCGCGAGCGCGTCGAGGAACGCTTCGCCGAGGGAGTCAGACGGACCCTCTGGAACGGCGGGACGGTCGTCGTGCCGGCCTTCGCCATCGGTCGCACACAGGAACTGCTGCTGGTCTGTGCGGCCCACGGTATCGATTGCTACGTCGACGGGATGGGCAAGGAAGTGACGGAGATGTGCCGTCGCCATCCCGCGTTCGTCCGTGATGGGGATGCCCTCGACGACGCCGCAGGGCATGCCAGATTCGTCACCGGGCGCGACGGGCAGCGAAAGCGCATCGCCGATGAGAGCACGGCAATCATCACGACCAGCGGGATGCTCTCGGGCGGGCCGGCAATGACGTATATCCCCGAAATCCGGGCGAGTCCGACGAACCTGATCGCCATGACCGGCCATCAGGTCGCGGGCACGCCCGGCCGCGAACTCCTTGAGACTGGTCGCGCGGAAATCGACGGGCGCGTGATGGCCGTGAGCGCACGGGTCGAGGCGTACGACTTCTCGGCTCACGCCGACCGCCGTGGCTTGCTCGCCTATCTCGATGCCTACCGCGATGCCGAAGTGCTCTGTGTCCACGGTGACCGCTGTCCGGCCTTCGCCGCCGACCTCCGAGAGAGGAGTTTCGACGCGAGCGCGCCCGAACGCGGCGAGCGGGTCGAACTCTGAGCCTTACGCCGCGTCGAGACCGTAGCGCACCCCGGTCAGCTCCGCCGAGACCTCCCAGAGCCGTTTCGCGGTCGCTTCGTCATACGACCGGTCGCTGGAGCGCTGTTTTTCCGGGTGGCCGCGCATCTGCTGAAAGCCACCCGGGCCGACGTACTCCCCACCCTCGATGTCGGGAGCCGTCGCGGCATAGAGCATGGGGAGCGCGCCGGTCTCGGCGTCCTGTGCGAGGGCGGCGTTCGCGGCTTGCATCCCCCACAGCCGCAGCGTCGAGTCTTCCTGTTCGGGACCGCGTTGCTGGAGGTTCGTGGCTGCATAGCCCGGATGGCAGGCGACGCTCGCCACGTCCTCGACGCCCGCAGCCCGGAGTCTGCGCTGGAGTTCGTAGGCGAAGAGGACGTTCGCGAGCTTGCTCTGGCCGTAAGCGTCCCATTTGTCATACGACTGCTCGCCCTGGAGGTCGTCGAAGTCGATCTCACCGCTCTCGTGGAGACCGCTCGACTGGGTGACGACGCGGCTCTCGCCGTCAGTTGCGCGTAGCTCGTCGAGCAACAGACCCGTGAGCGCGAAGTGACCCAGATGGTTGACGCCGAACTGGGTCTCGAAACCCTGTTCGGTCTCCGTTCGAGGGATGGCCATCACGCCGGCGTTGTTACAGAGGACGTGGAGTTCGTCGTGGGTGTCCCTGAAGTTCGCGGCGAATTCCTGCACCGAGGCGAGGTCCGCGAGGTCGAGTTCGATGACCGTCAGCCGCGTCTCGGGAGCTTCTTCCCGGATTTTCTCGCCCGCTTCGACACCGCGCTCGACGCTCCGGCAGGCCAGCACGACGTTCGCGCCGTGGGTGGCGAACGTCTTCGCGGCCTCGTAGCCCAGCCCGCTGTTCGCGCCGGTAACCACTACTGTTTTGTCGCTCACATCACCCATTCGTTCCGCCCTCCAGTCGTCGTTCGTCGTCATGGGCGGTGTGCGGGCGGCCCGCGGAAAGCGGTTGGCGTTGCGGCGACGACCCCGCCACCAAACGTTTTGGTCGCTCTCGATGAGAAGGGAAGCATGGACGACCAACGGAACGGATTGGGCGAGAGTGAACGGGCGGCACTCCACGATCTCCAGCTCGGCATCGAACACCTCCATCGGGGCTACGGCCACCTGCTCACCTTCCATCACGCGGTCGGCCGCGCCATGAACCGCTTCGACGACGCGCGCGAGGAACTCCGCGAGAGCGGTCACGACGGACGGGCCGACGCGCTCCGCGACGACCTCCTCCCGGCGGGCGTCGTCGAGGGGATGTGGACCTACGAGGTCGTCGAGGCCTTCGCCGACGAGTTCCTCGACCCCGCGGCCGGGTTCGAGGCGGACATCCGCGAGGAGCTGGCCGACGGACAGCGCCACGTCACCGAACACCGCCAGCGACGAGCGTGGCGCGAGCGCAGTGAAAGGGACTGACGAGACCGATTCAGCCGTCGTCGGTTGCGGTCTCGACGTCGTCGGCGTGGTCTTCGAGCGCCGCGGCGACCGTGCGAGCCTGCGCGGGCGTGAGACCGACTTCGTCGGCGTGAGTGGGGAGGTGGTCGAGGTCGGTGTTGTCGAGTTCGAGCTGGAGCTTCACTTCGTGGGGATTCTTCCGGTCGGAAGTCACGTTCAACACCGCGAGCGCGTCTTCCTCGAAATCGTGGCCCTCCGCCCGGCCGTCGAGGAGGTCGAGCGTCGTGTAAGCGTTGACCTTCAGAATGCGGTCGCTCATGTGTGTTGCTGGGGAGGGGAGAACTTAATCGCCATCCTCCACAGCCCGGACGACGCTCAGTCGTCCGCCGAAATCGGCGTGCCGTCGGCGCGGGCCGGCGTCGGTCGGTCGTCCATGTCGTCATCCTCGGCGTAAGGATACCACGTCATCTTCGTGTTGTGCATGAAGGGGTCCTCGTAGTCGGTCTCCTCGGGGTCGGCGAGCGCTTCGAGTTCCTCTTCGTCGCGCTCGGCGATGAACTCACGAAAGCTCTCGCTTCCCTCGGATTCGTCCTCGTAGGCGTCGAGGACGTTCGCGATGTAGCCCGGCACCTCGTCGGCCGCGACCCGCATCGCGATCCAGTCGGCGAAGTGGGGGTCCTCGCCGAGTCCACCGCCGAGACCGATATCGAACGCTTCGACCGGCTCGCCGTCCTTTCTGGTCTTCATCCCGCGCAGGCTGATATCGGCGATCTGGGGCTGGGCACACGAGGCGGTACAGCCCGAGAGGTGGATGTGGAAGTCCTCGATACCATCGGGTAGCTCGACGTTCTCCTTGAGCCAGCGGGCGTACCGGACCTGCCGGTTTTTCGTCTCGACAATCGACAGCGAGCAAAATTCCGTCCCGGTACAGGCAATCGACCCGCGCATGAACGCGTGCGGGTCGGGCGAGTAATCCTCCAGCAGCGGCTCCGAGCGGAGGTCGTCGAGGTTCTCCTCGGGCACGTCGGTGACGATGACGTTCTGGCGCTGGGTTAGCCGGACCTCGCCCGAACCATACTCGTCGGCGAGGGCAGCGAGTTCGCGGGTGTCTTCCGCGCCCATCCGACCGACCATGACGTTGAGTCCCACGTAGTAGTTGCCGTCGGGCTGCTCGTGGATGCCGACGTGGTCGCCGTGTTCGTCCTGTCGGCCCGCGTTGTAGGTGTAGTCCTCGCGGAGGTCCTCGCCCGCGGAGGGAAGCTCGTAGTCGACGTACTCCTCTTGAAGGACGTTCCGAATCTTCTCGGTGCCCCACTCGTCGACGAGAAACTTGATGCGGGCGTTGAATCGGTCGTTGCGGTCGCCGTAGTCCCGAAAGAGTGCGGACATCCCCGCTGAAACCTTCGGGGCGTCCTCGGGCGTGCAGAACACGTCGATGTCGCGGGCGAAGCGCGGCTCCTTCCGGGAGAGACCGCCACCGACGCGGACGTTGAAGCCCATCGTCTCCTCGCCGTCGACCTCCTTTTCGGCGGGTTCGAACGCGAGATCGTTGATGTCGCCCTGCCCACAGCCCTCGTCACAGCCCGTCACCGAGACCTTCCATTTGCGGGGGAGGTTCTCGTAGGCATCGTTGCCCTTGAACTCCTCGTGGAGTTCTTCGGCCACTGGCCACGCGTCGACGTGTTCGTGCTTGTCCTTGCCGGCGACCGGACAGCCGACGATGTTCCGCCACGAGTCGCCACAGGCCTGAATCGTCGACAATCCATTTGCTTCGAGCTTTGCGAAGATGTCGGGCACGTCTTCGATGCGAATCCAGTGGAGTTGAATCGACTGCCGGGTGGTCCAGTCACAGTACGCACCCCCGAACTCGGGGTTGTCGGCCGGACCACGGGCGTACTCGTCGGCGATGTCGGCGACGACTTCGAGCTGGCCGGGTTCCAGAATCCCGTTTGGCGTCCCGATGCGCATCATGAAGTAGCTCTCCTGGCCGTTGCGCTGGTGGTACAGCCCCCACCATTTGAAGCGCTCGAACCACGCGTCGTGTTCGTCGTCGGGAATCGACTCCCAGCCCTCCTCGGCGAACTCGAAGAGATGTTCGCGTATCTCTTCCCCATAGACTTCGTCTTTCCAGCCCTCGACGTTGCTCGGCATACACCATTCCAACGGCTACTGCCCTAAACCCTCTCCCGTGGCGTCAATCCTCCCCGCGTCTCGGTGAATGGGGAAATTATTGCCGAAAAGTTGCTACACGGGGTGGGCGAGGCGCGTGCGTCGTTGGGGGATGTGGACGCTTTCGGGCACGACAGGGTGGAACTCGCCGTCGAGCACGCGGCCGACGACGAGCCAGTCGGTGACGCCGCTCTCCCCGCAGGCGATGCACTGTCCCGCGATGCGCGCCTCGATGTCGCGAGTGTCGACGCCGACCTCGACGAACCCCTCGGCGAGGAAATCGGTCGTCTCGCAGCCACAGAAGTCCTGTCTGGCGAGCCACCAGAGGTCGCTCACGCTCATCTCGCGGCTGTCGTTGACGCTTATCCACGCTCCGGCGTCGAGCTGGTGGACATCGATTGGCACATCCATCCTTCCGACCGCAACCGTCTATGTCTGTCGCTCGCCAACCGCGATGGTCGTGATGACGGCCGATTTCGAAAAATCGCATGCCTGCGTCGGAATCGTTGTGTTGAACGTGTCGAAGCTATCGGAACAGGTTGCCGGTAGACGAGAGTCAGGGTAGCGCTTACGGGTGAGCGCGCGCTTATGCGGGACACTGCCCTATCGATGGTGATGTCAGACAACGACGGCGCACGCCAACACGTTTCGGCGGACGTCGCCCCGGAACTGTACGAGCCGGAGGACGAGCCATGAGTGAGACGGATACCACGGAGGAAGACCCGGCGACCGACCATCTCGACGACGTCGCGGACGGCTGTGGCTGCACCGAAATCTGGGAGCATCTCTCCGAACAGCGCGAAGCGGACGACGACTGAGCGTTGCGAACGCACAGCGGCGAGGCGCTTTTGTTCGTCGCCGTCCCGAATAGGGTATGACCCCCGACGACACGCCCGATGGGCTGACAGACCGCGAGTCACCGGTCGGTCAGCCGGTCGTCCGGGGCGACCCGACCTTCGCTGGCGAGCACGCCCAGCAGGCCGTCCAGTTCGACCCCGAAGACCCCGACAGCCTCGCGCGTGCCGCCGAGATCGTCGAGCGCTTCGCCGACGATTCGGTGGGCGCTGCCGACAGCGTCTACATGCTCCGCGGGGCCGCCGCGTGCGCAGCACTCGTCCGCGGCGAAGGCTCCTACAAGGCCGCTGCCGAACGGGCCGGCAGCGATGTGACGGTCTCGTTCATCCGCAAGTGGGCGCGTGTCCACGACCTCCCGCGAGCCATCCGCCAGTACGTCGCCACGGGCGAGATCGCCCCGACGGCGGCCAAACACATCGCCCGGGTCACCGACCAAGCGCGGTACCTCCTCGCGTGGGCGATGCTCGACGGCGACCTCACAGTACGAGACGTACGGTCGGTGGCGAGCGCCATCAACGCCGGAACCGCTCCCGAAGAAACACTCGCCGCCCACGGCGTGACCCTCGGCGAGATGACGCTCCACCTCCCACCCGAAACCTATACCGAACTCAGACGCCGGGCCGCGCGGGAGGGCGTCGACCCCGCAGCACTGGTCGCCGAAGCGCTCGACGAACAGTCGGCCGACCCTGCGCCCGCCGAACGGTACTGATTTAGGGTCGCCGCCCCGAACCGGGATGTGGGCTGGTAGCTCAGTTAGGCAGAGCGTCTGGCTTTTAACCAGACGGTCGGGGGTTCGAATCCCTCCCAGCCCGCTTTTGCGACGAGCGGTAGTGAGGGATGAACAGCAAGCGCTGGAGAACCCAAGTGATTCGAACCGCTCCTGCCGCCTTCACAATGAAGATAGTTGCCGAACGAGAGAAGAGTCGAAACGTACCGACTTAGCCCCG
Source organism: Halococcus sp. AFM35 (assembly GCF_051195015.1). Lineage (NCBI taxonomy): Archaea > Methanobacteriati > Methanobacteriota > Halobacteria > Halobacteriales > Halococcaceae > Halococcus > Halococcus sp. AFM35. The sequence goes on along the minus strand of NZ_JBNTJU010000002.1, from coordinate 64,533 downwards.
GACCGGCATGTACGCAAGCGCGACGATGAGGATGGCGGCGAACAGGCTGATGATGACGACGCCCCAGAGACCGAGAATTCGGTTGTTGAACTGCGTGACGGCTGCCTGCTCGGCTTGATACCCCGAAACGTTCTGTGAGAGCGTGACGGTACTGTTGGTCGGGAACTGTGCGACGTACGTCGTTCCGCCGAGAGTGACGTTCGAACCTTCCTCGAAGTCCTGCGAGCGCGTCAGCCGCCCCTCCCATGCGAGCGTCGCGCCGCTGGTGTTGACGCTCTCGACGGTCGTCGAGTTGTTCTTGTAGGGGAACGAGTCGCCGACCGAGACGTTGCGGACCTCCGGTTCGGGAAGGTATTCATCGAGTGGCTGGGTCGACCCGTTGCGATATCGGACGTACTGCGTACCGTTCTCGCCGGTGAGCGGTACATCCGCGACCGACGGGTCCTCACGCAGGCGCGCACTGGTCTCGAACTGCTGGCGGAGAGTGAACGACGTAACGTTCGTTGCGTTCCCGGAAGCGTTGCCAGCGGAGCCATTGCTGGGCGTGGCGTTGGCGATGACGACACGGAATCGCGTCGCCGAGTCGTTGTTCGCCCCCTCACCGGTTGAGACGCTGGTCCCAATGGTGCCGGGGGTACCAGTCGTACTCGGTGAGGGACTTCCAGTACCGGTCCCAGCACCGCCGCCCGAACCGTTCGGAGCGGGTCGATATTCGCCGTTCACGAACAGCAACGACGAGTTGTTCGCGATGGAGGCGGTGAACCGTGCCGATTCGTTGACCGTCGAGAGGTTTCCTTCGCCGTCGTTGACGTTGACCGTCCACTCCGTGCCGGCAGCGGAGATGGTATCGCCCTGTGAATAGTTCTGACCGTCGACCGATACCGACGGCTCCTGTGCCACTGTCGTCAACGAAAACGCTACAGCGGCGACGAGGACGAAGAAAACGACGTAGATCGCCGCAGCCCGTCGTTGCATGTTCGACAGGAACATTCGGCGTGGTATAATCGTTGCTTTTCGTTCGGACCGTCCGCGGTGACGTCGAAGCAGCTATCGCAGCTCGATAGCGGTCGAGAGAAGCCAAGGGCCGGATTTGAACCGGCGATGGGCGGCTCTGCAGGCCGCTGCGTTAGGCCGGACTCTGCCACCTTGGCGCAGTTGGAACTACTGAGTTCGAAGGGATAACGGTAGCGATTGCTCCCGAGCGTTGCCACTCCGCGAGGAATGATGAATGAGCTACCGAGAAGGGTAGCTCGGGATATGAATGGGAGGCGGCGAACCACCAGTTGCGAGCCGTTGTAACGGAACGGTCTCGGGTTCCACCGGGACGGACCCTGCGTGTACTTCCGATTGCGTTCCTGGGCTCGTACTTGGCCCCTCTTGCGAGGCAGTTTTCCCAGAGGTTCGCACACTCCAGTACTCGCTGGAACGCTGGCGGGCTTATCTGCCGTGTTCGGGATGGGTACGGGAGTCGCCCCGCCGCTGTGGCCGCCTTAATGCCGATCCGCGGAATCGAACCGCGCAAAGCCGATGATCGGTGGCCGATGCGTTCGGGTCGTGATATGACGTGCGATCCAGTTAGCGCCTGGACCCGTCCAGCAGGACGGATTCCAATGCGATATGACTGAGTGGCTCGGTCTGTTAGTGCTCGCGGGCTGAACGCCTCGTTGCCTCGGCGCGTACACCCCGAGTCTATCGAACTCCTCTTCTAGGAGTGACCTCGGTGGTACCTCTTTTCCGGGTGGGTTTCGAGCTTAGATGCGTTCAGCTCTTACCCCGTGTCGCGTGGCTGCCCGGCACGTGCCCTCTCGGACAACCGGTACACCAGTGGCGACCAGTCGTAGTTCCTCTCGTACTATACGACCGTTCCCGTCAGGTACCATGACACCCCCAATAGATAGCAGCCGACCTGTCTCACGACGGTCTAAACCCAGCTCACGACCTCCTTTAATAGGCGAACAACCTCACCCTTGCCCGCTGCTGCACGGGCAGGATGGAGGGAACCGACATCGAGGTAGCAAGCCACCGGGTCGATATGTGCTCTTGCCGGTGACGACTCTGTTATCCCTAAGGTAGCTTTTCTGTCGTAAATGGCCCGCATCAAGCAGGCTCATCCGTTCGCTAGACCACGCTTTCGCGTCAGCGTTCCCGTGTTGGAGAGAACACTGTCAGACCACCTTTTGCTCTTGCGCTCTTTTCCGGGTCTCCGACCCGGATGAGGTGATCTTTGGGCGCGCTCGATATTCTTTCAAGCGCGTACCGCCCCAGTCAAACTGCCCAGCTACCGGTGTCCTCCTCCCGGAGTAAGGGTCACAGTCACTAGTGGGTAGTATTTCAGTGATGTCTCGGCGGCCCGCTAGCGCGGGTGCCTGCGTAACGACTCCTACCTATCCTGCACACTAGCGACCGTGTCCCAGCGACAGCTTGCAGTAAAGCTCTATAGGGTCTTCGCTTCCCCTTGGGGGTCTCCAGACTCCGCACTGGAACGTACAGTTCACCGGGCCCAACGTTGGGACAGTGACGCTCTCATTCATCCATTCATGCGAGCCGCTACTGAAGCGGCAAGGTACTACGCTACCTTAAGAGGGTCATAGTTACCCCCGCCGTTGACGGGTCCTTCGTCCCGTTGTACCGGGTGTTCAGATACCCGCACTGGGCAGGATTCAGTGACCGTACGAGTCCTTGCGGATTTGCGGTCACCTGTGTTGTTATTAGACAGTTGGAGCGTCCGAGTCGCTGCGACCTGCTCCATTCCGGAGCAGGCATCCCTTATTGCGAACGTACGGGACTAACTTGCCGAATTCCCTAACGTCGGTTGTCCCCGACAGGCCTTGGCTTTCGCCGCCACGGACACCTGTGTCGGATCTGGGTACGGACCGCGTGCGCCTTTTCACGGGCCCCAGGTTGGACCGAGTTTCCCTATCTCACCGTTCGCCCGCTTCGTGCCGTTACGGCTTCCACGAGTTTTGATGATTCGACCGGGCGAGTGCCCGGCTCGGTCGACCCCGAGGCGTCGGCATGATTGCACGCGGGCACTGGAATATTAACCAGTTTCCCGATTCGTCCTACTCGAACTGCGGTAGGACTGAGGACCGGCTAACCCTCGGTTGACGAACATTGCCGAGGAACCCTTGTCCGTGAGGCCGTCGGGATTCTTACCCGACTACCGCTGCTACTGTGGCCAGGATTATCGTCACCGCTCGGTCCATACGAGCTCTCGCCCGCACTTCCGCCCGAACGGAGCGCCGACCTACTGGATCGCATCAGACGATGCGCCGCTAGGTCTCGGTGGTGGACTTGAGCCCCGATCATTTTCGGCGCTCCAAACCTCGGCCGGTAAGCTGTTACGCTTTTCTTAGCGGGTAGCTGCTTCTAAGCTCACCTCCCGGCTGTCTATGGCTCGGAACCACCTTCGATCGCACTTAGTCCACACTTGGGGACCTCAACCAAGCTCTGGGTTGTCTCCCTCCTGGTGCACAGGCTTACCCCGCACACCGCTCTCCCCGCGTCGACGGCGTTCGTAGGTTCGGAGTTCGACAGGAGGGCCGACTCCTCTCGGAGTCGGTCCCCCCAATCGGTCGCTCTACCCCACGAACTACCTCGGCGGAGGTCATGCTTCGACATGTTTCGGTCGGAACCAGCTGTTGCCGGACTCGATGGGCCTTTCACCCCTACACGCTGGTCACGGGAGGGTATTGTAGGACACCATCCCTAACAGGCCTCCACGCGGCTTTCGCCACGCTTCACCTTGCCATCGTGTAGATCGTCCGGATTCGGGTCGTGTCCGCTCGACTCCCCGCGCTTGAACACGGCGGCCCTCGTACGTAGAACGCACTGCGGCCATGTCGGTTTCCCTATGCCTCCCCCGATACTCGGGTTAGACTCGTCAAGCAGACACACTCCCTGGCTCGTTTTTCAAAACGCACGACGGAACACCGGCTCGTCTCGGCTGCTACTGCGGGGTCGCCCCCGGGTCGTTCGCCGAGACGCCTTTCGTGCCCCGTCGCTCGATCGCCAACTGAGTTCAAGCCCTATTGCACCTCCCTTTGTGGGGTGCTTTTCAGCGTTCGCTCACGCTACTTGTTCACTATCGGTCTCGAGGTGTGTTTAGTCTTGGCCGTCGATGCCGGCCATGTTCACGAGGGATATCCAACCCCCGATACTCTGGAGCTGACGCACACCGTACTGACCTGTGTTACGGGGTTTTCACCCTGTCTCACGCTCCGTTCCAGGAGACTTCACACAGACGATCCGGTGATGAGAGTCAGTCCGAACACCACATTGCTCGTGGGGCAAAGCCCCGTAAGCTTCGGTTTGGACTGTGTCGCGTTCACTCGCCGTTAGTAACGACATCCCGTTCGGTTTCTCTTCCTGCCGGTACTGAGATGTTTCAGTTCCCGGCGTTCCCCATTGCGCGAAGCAATTGCGGTGGGGATTCCCATTCGGAAATCTCAGGTTCTTCGCCTCCGTGCGGCTCCCCTGAGCTTATCGCAGCTTGGCACGTCCTTCATCGGCACTCGAGCCGAGCTATCCACCAGTTGGCATAGTAGCCACGGTCTTCTAATCAGAATCCATGAACCCGCTGAACGGGTCCAGTGGACGCCTGGATCGCACGTACACACAGTCTCACGGACGCGCCCGAGTGTCACGAGGCACGTCTCGACCCTTCCCACCCACGCTTGCACGGGATGGTGCATCGGTTCGGTCGGACTCGAACATATCCCCGAGACCCACTTAAGGGACTCGGTTCGTCCGAGTCGACGGATGGACCCACTGGGATTCGAACCCAGGGCATCCTCCTTGCAAAGGAGGCACTCTCCCACTGAGCTATGGGCCCGCCTTCCGTTTTCCCACAGGCCGACCGCCACGGAAGGCTCGCGTTCGCTGTCAGCCCTGATAGTTCGTAGGTGCCCGGTCGGCACCGCGAGTCACGAACGCGAACACAGTTACGAGTGGGTCGGGCCGTCGGCCCGATCCCGGTCTGTAGGAGGTGATCCAGCCGCAGATTCCCCTACGGCTACCTTGTTACGACTTAATCCCCCTTGCGAAGCCCAGATTCGACCGGCGTTGCGCCGGCCTCATCCGGACCTCACTCGGGTGATTTGACGGGCGGTGTGTGCAAGGAGCAGGGACGTATTCACCGCGCCCTTCTGAGACGCGATTACTACCGAATCCAGCTTCATGCGGGTGGGTTTCAACCCGCAATCCGAACTACGACCGAGGTTAGGAGATTAGCGTCCCCTCTCGGGGTAGCGTCCCACTGTCTCGGCCATTGTAGCCCGCGTGTCGCCCGGCACATTCGGGGCATACTGACCTACCGTTGCCCGTTCCTTCCTCCGTCTTAGCGACGGCAGTCTCCCTAATGTACCCAGCCAGCACAAGGCTGCTGCTGGCAATTAGGGACGCGGGTCTCGCTCGTTGCCTGACTTAACAGGACGCCTCACGGTACGAGCTGACGGCGGCCATGCACCTCCTCTCAGTGGCTCAAGTAAGCCCATCAGACTGACTGTCACTGCACACTGTCGGTGCCGGTGAGATGTCCGGCGTTGAGTCCAATTAAACCGCAGGCTCCTCCGGTTGTAGTGCTCCCCCGCCAATTCCTTTAAGTTTCATCCTTGCGGACGTACTTCCCAGGCGGCTCGCTTCTCGGCTTCCCTACGGCACAGCGCTGGCTCGTAGCCAACGCCACACCTAGCGAGCATCGTTTACAGCTTGGACTACCCGGGTATCTAATCCGGTTCGAGACCCAAGCTTTCGTCCCTCACCGTCGGGTCCGTTCTCCAGAGACGCTTTCGCTACCGGCGGTCCGTCCAGGATTACGGGATTTCACTCCTACCCCGGACGTACCTCTCTGGTCTCCCGGCCCCAAGCCGACTGGTTTCCGCCGGACGTCCACTCGTTGGGCGAGTGGATTTCCCGACGGACCCGTTCGGCCGGCTACGGACGCTTTAGGCCCAATAAAAGTGGCTATCACTCGAGCTGCCGGTATTACCGCGGCGGCTGGCACCGGTCTTGCCCAGCTCTTATTCTGTGACCACCTTACGGTCACGAAAAGCGAGGACTGTATGCCCTCGCACTCGGGGTCCCCTTATCGCACTGTCGTGCAGTGTAAAGGTTTCGCGCCTGCTGCGCCCCGTAGGGCCCGGTATCTTGTCTCAGATACCGTCTCCGGGTTCTTGCTCTCACAACCCGTACCGATTATCGGCACAGTGGGCCGTTACCCCACCGTCTACCTAATCGGCCGCAGTCACGTCCTCCGGCGGCAGACCGTTTCCCGCTCTCGGTGTTCCAACATGAAAGCGGTATCCGGAATTAGCCTCAGTTTCCCGAGGGTATTCCGGTCCAGAGGGTAGTTTGACCACGTGTTACGGAGCTATTTGCTACGGGTCTAAACCCGTACAACTAGCATGGCTGAATCGGACCCCGATAGCAATAGCCTCCGGCAGGATCAACCGGAATGTCCCGAGCACGATGGCTCGGGGGGTTAGGCGGGAACACAAGGGTGTGTTCACCTATCGGGTTCGCGTTCGTGACACCGCGGACCGAACCGGGTGTCACCGAACTATCAGGGCTAACGTCAGATCCCGTCTTGACGGCGGACCGCAGGGGCGGAATCCTCATCTCCTTCGGACCTCATCGTATACCACTGGAAGGGATAAACCCTTCGAAGCGGGTCTCGTGTGGGTGAGTCGATTCCACCCACCGGAGATCCGGTATGGAGACCGAGTTGAACGGCCTCCGAGTGTCGCTTTCTTTCTGCATTCCATCCGAATGCCCTGTATCACTTAAGGGCATCGGATTACCGTTCGGCCAGTCGTTTCCGACCGACCGTCGTGTTCCATCCGAATCGGGGTTGACGGATAAGCTCGTCGGATTAGAGAGCGTGTGCGGCCCGTTCACTCCTTCCCCGTGTGTCGTCATCACGGACGGATTCGGTCGCGCGTCTAGTAAATGTTGCCGATATCGAAACGTTAGCTTCGGGGAATAGATAGCCAGATGTGGACAATTATCAAAAACAAGACAATCGAGGTGCGTCGGAGACGGCTGTTGCGCGGCTGGAGGTCGACCGCTCATCCCACGCGTGTGCGTCGGGTCCGGTCGGATGTCTGGCCGCGCGGTTGTCACTCGATGTGGCGGACAAAAAGTCGGTCCGGTTCGCCGCTCGCGGCGTCAGATCTCTTCGAGATGTTCGATGCCCTGCTTCGAGACGTTCGCCTCGGTTATCCGTTCGGGCATCCAGTCGGGTTTGTCGTCGGGAGCGTCCTCACGCCACGCCCACCCCTCGTAGATGTGGACCTTCTGGGTCCCTTTCTCGCGGAGTCTGAGGTCCACCCGCCCGGCATCAGACTCCGAATCGTCGGGTTCAAGCCGTCGTGCGGCCTTCAGCGCCGCCTGCCGTGGCGTACGCCCCGAGAAGACGCTCGTTTCCCCGTCGTGCTCGCGCAGTGCGAAGTTTCGCTTGTCATCCGTATCACGTGCCATGGTTTTGGTCGCCCCGTGCGAACCCAACGCAGGCCTCGTTATAAATATATCCCCGCTGTGACGCCCTCAGTCACGAGCACGGCCGAGCACTCGGGCGAGTCGGCTCCGACGAAGCCCCGTTGGGTCGTCATCGGGACCGTAAGGTTAAGTGTACGCTACGTCGAAGCCCGGACAGGACTCCGCGATGGTACGGAAAAAGAAGCTCAGTCCCAGCGGGGCAAAGGACGACAGCGGCGAATACCACAACGTCCACGTCAACCTCCACGAGGACGAACTGGCGGTTGCCGGCATGGCCATCGGCGACGAGGTGTTCGTCCGGGTACGTGAGGACAAGATCATCATCCAGAAAGCCGACAAGGACGAGGTCGAACACGACTTCTGACGGATCATCGGGGAATGCATGCCTACGACCTGTTGAAACCGCTCGCATTTCGACTCCCGGCGGAAACCGCCCACAGCGCCGCCCATACCCTCCTCGATGCTATCCAGCACACCCGATTCGAGCGGGCGCTCGCCACACGCTACGCCGTCGACGACGAGCGTCTTCACACGAAGGTGTTCGGTCTCGACTTTCCAACCCCGGTTGGCGTGGCTGCTGGTTTCGACAAGAACGCCGAAGTCCCGCGCACGCTCTCGAAGCTCGGCTTCGGCCACGTCGAGATCGGCGGCGTCACCGCCGAGCCACAGGAAGGAAACCCGCGCCCGCGACTCTTCCGGCTCCCGGCAGACGAGGCACTCGTCAACCGGATGGGATTCAACAACCACGGTGCCGACCGCATCGGCGACCGACTCACGCGTGCGCGCGTCGATGTTCCGGTTGGCGTCAACATCGGGAAATCGAAGGCGACGCCGCTCGACGAGGCACCGGCGGATTACCGCTACTCCTACGAACACTGTGCGGCGGGCGACTACTTCGTGGTGAACGTCTCCAGCCCGAACACCCCGGGGCTGCGCGACCTCCAGAACCGCGAGCATCTGGAGCGCATCCTCGGGACGCTCCAGGACGTCGGCGCGAGCCCGTTGCTCGTGAAGCTCTCGCCGGACCTCACCGATGACGCCATCGAGGAGGCGCTCGCCGTCGCCGAGGAACTGGCCCTCGACGGCGTCATCGCCACGAACACCACCACCGAACGGGCGGCGTCGCTCCGCAGCGAAAACCGTACCGAGGAGGGCGGACTCTCCGGGGAGCCGCTCGAAGCACGCGCGACCCGGATGGTGAAATTCGTCGCCAAACGGACCGACATCCCTGTGATCGGCGTCGGCGGCGTATCGAGCGCCGAAGGAGCCTACCGGAAGGTTCGAGCCGGCGCGTCGCTGGTACAGCTCTACACCGGACTCATCTATCGTGGACCAGCCATCGCGCGCGACATCAACCGTGGCCTGCTCGAACGGTTGGAGCGCGACGGCTTCGCGTCGGTCACGGACGCGGTCGGTGCGGACCTGTGATTATCGCAGTGCGTCGGCACGGAACTCGAATCCCACCACGGGGACCTCCAGCCCGTGCTCGACCAGCACATTCGGGTGGAGTTCACCGACGACGCCCGCACGCTCACCATCGAGCAGCACGCTCGCGGCACGGCCCTCGATGAACGAGGGATGGTCGGTCGCCGGCGTTTCCAGTGCCACATCGAACGCTCGCGCGAGCGCCGCCAGTCGGGATTTCGCGTCTTCGTAGGAAGCGTCCGTCCGCGCGAGCACGCCGGCGACGCGGCGCTCCTCGGCGACGTTGGTGTTCTTGGCGGTATCGACGTGGGCGGCCAGACCGACCTCGGCGAGGTCCTGTGGATACTGTCGATGGGTGTTGTTCTCAAGGACTATCAGCAGCGAGGGCAGCGCCCACGTCCGAACGATTTCGTAGTCGCGGCTGTACGGCTCGGCGATGGTCGCGGGGTCTGTGGCCCCGAGGGCGTCGTCGTCCGTCGAGAGGTTCATCCGGGCGAAGTTTTCGGTCTCGCCGACGAGATGGAAGTTCAGCAGGTCCTCGAAGCCAAGCCCCACGAGCGTCTCCCGAATCGCCCGCTCGTGGCGCGAGCGCTCGTGGCGGCCGCCGACGGTACTCACGTCGGGATACCGCGGTTCCAACTCGTTGAATCCGTACGCCCGCCCGATGTCGTCGATGACGTCGACGGGATGGAGCACGTCGGTCCGATAGGGGGGTATCGAGACGGAGTAGGTGAGCGGGCCGTCCTCCGAGTCGCTCTCGGCGTCGAGACCCGCCCGTTCGAGCAGGTCTATCACCTCTCGCTCGTCGAAGTCGACCCCGAGTGCGCGCTCGATGCGCTCGTGAGAGACGGTTTTCTCGTCCACCGCGAAATCGGGCCGGTCGAGCGTGCGGTCGGGGTATGCGACGTTCACGCGCTCGATGGTCGCCGCGCGCGCGTCGAGCGCGTAGCAGATGATGTTGCACATCCGGTCGATGGTCCACTGGTCGGTGCCCGTGAGTTCGACGAACAGCTCCCGGCTGCCCGCATCGACCTCGGTTCGCCGCCCGTTGATGACCGGCGGAAACGAGAACAGCCCGAGGTCGTCGTAGATGGCTGGATAGCGGTCGTAACCGTCGAGGAGAGGGGCGTAGGTCTCTCCCGTCGGATGCTCGACGAGCACCTCCTCTGGCGTGAGTTCTCTATCGCTGTCGAGCGGGACGAAACTGTCTTCGGCAGGGCCGATACCGCGATAGCTGATGGAGTTTTGCTCCCCGTCCCTCCGGCTCTGGCCCTTCAGCATCGTCAGGTCGTGGATGCCGATGGCCCCCTTCGCGCGCCCGCGGCCCATCGTCGCGTGGAGCTTTTCCTGCAACTGAATCAGCGAGTCGAGACTCGCCTCGTCGAGGTCCAGCCCACGAATCACCGCGCCGGTGACGTAGGGGCGTTCGTCCGGCACGCTCTCCTCGACCTCGATGGTCCAGTCGGGGTCGTTCGTCGACGGGACGTACACGCCACTGTCGTCGCCGTACTGATAGCGCAGCGAGCGCGCGACTCCCTCGACGGAGAGCCTATCGAGCCTGTCGGCCTCGAACTCCAATTGGAACAGTCCATCCTCGGTCTCGCCCTCGAATTCGAGACCCAACTCGAACAGGTCGGCGAGGAGTTCGTCGTCGTCCTTCTCGTCGTGGCCGGTGAACCGCCGGAGTTCGTCAGGGTCGACGTCGACGACGGGCATCTAATACACCACCTCCGCGTTCCGCAGGAACTCGAGGTCGACAAGCGTGCCGTGCACGTCTCGAATGTCCTCGAAGCCGTGGGTCAACATGAGAAGGCGTTCGAGGGCGAGTCCCCACGCCATCACGTCGCAGTCGACCCCGAGCGGGTCGAGCATCTCCGGACGAAAGAGTCCGGAGTTGCCGATTTCGACGAGTTCACCAGTCGTCGGGTGTTCGCCGAACAGCTCGAAGCTCGGCTCCGTGTAGGGGTTGTAGGTAGGTTTGAACTCCAGGTCCGTGATGCCGAACTGTTCGTAGAACTCGGTGAAGGTGCCCATCAAATCCCGTACTGAAAGGTTTTCGGCCATCACCAACCCCTCTATCTGGAAGAATTCGAGCAGGTGGGTCGCATCGAGGGTGTCGTTGCGATATACCTTCTCGACGCTGAACAACCGCTGTGGCGGCTCCAGTTCTCCAGCCGCGACCCCCGAAAGGTAGCGCGCCGACAGCGAGGTGGTGTGTCCACGCAGGGAAAGTCGCCGTGCGATGTCCGCCGACCACGGCGAGTGATAGCCATCGCCGTCCTCGCCGACCCCTTCACGGTGGGCGTGCTCGACGCCCGCGACCAGTTCGTCCGGGAGGTCGTCGATTTCCGCGGGAGCCGAGAGCGTGAACTGGTCCCAGTGGGTTCTGGCGGGATGGTCCTGTGGCATGAACAGACAGTCGTTGATCCAGAACTCCGCGTCGGCGTGCGGGCCGTCCATCTCTTCGAATCCCATCCCGACGAGCACGTCCGTCACGCGCTCTGCGGTCCGCCGGAGCGGGTGGATACGCCCACCCCCTGCGCGCTCGGCGTCGGCTGCGACGTTGTACGCGCCGAACTCGACGTCGCGCCACCCCCCCGTTGTAAGCATCTCGGGGGTGAGCTGGCCCACGGTATCGGCCGCCTCGACACCCTCCATCAGGACCGTGACGCCCTCGTCGGTGAGCGTAACCTCGCGGACGGTATGCTCCTCGCGGTCGACGAGATTACGACTGTCGAGCCGGTCGAGCACCGACTGGTCATCGATGAGTTCGCCATCGGCGAGCGCCGAAAGCGCCAGTCGCTCGGGGTCCTTTTCCGGATTCACGTCGGGATTGGCCGAAACCTGTCCACTCTCGATTGTTCCGTAGTTCTTCCTGGAGAAGTTCGAGAGCGCGATGTCGACCTGCGGGCCGTCGAGTGCGGACTTTTCGATGGCACTGCCGAGGTCACTCTCGCCGCCGCGTTCACGAACCGCTTCGTAGAGTTCGATTTCGGGCAGCCCCGACCGTGCGTACTCGCGGCCCTCGTCGGTGAGCGTCGCGTCGGTCTCGACGCGCTCGGAGAGGTCGACGAATCCCTCCGCTTCGAGGGCGAAGGCCGCACCGCTCACTGTCGGCTGTGGCAGGCCGGTTGTCGCGGCCAGTTGTTCGATGGACTGTGCCTCGTTCGCGCTCGCGGCTTCGAGCACCGCGACCTGTGGTTCGGGAAGTTTCATGTCGTGGATACCGAGGGTCGCCCAACTAACGGTTCCGACTCGGAGCCGAGGGGTTCGGCCACCGCGGCGTCCACCCTCCTCAGACCGCGAAGAAAAAGTGAACGCCGAACCCTGTGTCGATGCTTCGTGGCCGGTCTCCACATCGGTCGCAACGAGGGTCAGCAACCATGCCACCGACTGGCGCAGTCATTGGCAAAAGCCTTGTGGGTCGAAGCCTCGGCGCGGCGATGTTCTACCGAAGAGCTAACACCGTCGAACGAGAGGCTTCGGACGACGGATGTCACCGAAACGCATTGCCAGTGAACGAGCCGACGACGCGGAGATCGAGAACCAACCGGCCGTCGTCACCGAGCGCGCGGCGATGGACCGCCAGCGCATCGACGAGATCGGGAACGTGCTCGACGCCGACCGCGAGACGCTCGTCGAGCGAACACCGCTCGACGACCCACCCGGTACCGTGGTCGACGACCACGAGGCGTGGGACGAAGCCATCGACGAACTCGCCGCGACGGGCGCAACGTCGATGGCCGACGCGATGGCGACGAAGGTCGATACCCTCCGCGAGCGTGCCGAGCGTGAGTATCCGTCGCTGTTGCGCCTGCGCTTTCGCCCTGAGGAACCCTTCGAGTTCGTGCCGGGCCAGTACGCACGCATCAGCTACGAAGAGGAGGAACCGCGCGTCTACTCGATTGCGAGTTCGCCCAACCGTGACGAGATCGAACTCTGCATCCGGCGCGTTCCGGGCGGGGAACTCACGCCGGACCTCTGTGACAGCACCGCCGAGGGCGACGAACTGTTCGTTCGCGGGCCGTACGGCGACGAGTTCATGCTCCAAGACCCCTCCGACCGAGACCTCGTCTTCGTCGCCACCGGCACGGGCGCGGCACCGTTCAAAAGCATGATAGAGTACACCCTCGAGGAGGGCCGCGACGAGTTCGAGGGCCGAGAACGTGACGTCTGGCTTGTGGTGGGTTCGTCGTGGAAGGACGACCTACCCTACCGCGAGGAGTTCCGCGAGCTCGCCGACGAAAACTCGAATTTCCATCCCGTGTTCACCTGTAGCCGCGAGGAGTACCTCGGCGACTGGGACGGCGAGACCGAGTACGTCCAGCACACCCTGCTCAAATATCTCGACCCCGACTGCGTCGATACCGATAGCCTCCCGCCCGACATCGCCGAGTTCGTCGGCAGCGAGACGAAAACGGACATCGACGCGCGTATCGACCCCGAAAACGCCGAAGTCTATGTCTGTGGCATCGGTGAGATGTGCGAAAGTGTCCGGGAGGTCATCGAACCGCTCGGCGTGCCGGACCTCTACTACGAGGAGGAGAGTTACGGCTGAGACGAGCGAGAGGACTCTCGTTCTCGCGGTGGCGCGCGATGAATCCGGCCGCAGGCCGGAGAACGTGCGAGGGATGAGCACCGCAGCGAGTGAAACGAGCGAGGAGCGCAGTCGGTTGGGGAGGGTGTGGCCGTCGCGGTGCGGTAGCGGGGCGTAGTCAGTTCGCTGATTCGGTTTCCACGCCGAGGTCGATGTCGAGACCGTCGAGAACCTCCTTTGCTTCTTCGCGTTTTTCCTGATGGTCAGCCAGAAAGTCGCGCATCAACCCGGCGGCCTGCTCCTTGCAGTCGCCACAGAGGCGCTCGCCGCCGGTGCACTCCTCGTAGACACGGATGGCGAACTCGTCGTCATCGGCGGCGAGCAGGTAGTTGTAGAGTTCGTAGACGGGACAGTCGTCGGCCCGGCCGCCGAGTTCGCGCTGTTTTTCGGCCGTTTCGCGCCCGCCCGTGGTCGCGGACTTCACTTTTTCATACCCTTCTTCGGGGTCGTCGAGCAGGCTGATGTGGCTCGCCGGCACCGACGAGGACATCTTTCCACCCGTGAGACCGGTCATGAAGCGGTGGTAGATGGAGGAGGGTGCGACGAATCCATGGCCGCCGTGTTCTATTTCGACCGCGCGCGCGAGCGATTCGGCCTCCTCCCGCGAGAGGTTGAAGCTGTCGATGTGACCCTCGTAGACGCGCTTTTCGCCCCCGACTGCCTCGATGAGGGCCTCGAAGGCGTCGTCGGTCGCGTTGCGGTCGAGGAATCTGGTCCGGGGCCTGAGCGGCTCCTTGCCGGCGGCGCGGAGTTTCTCGATTGCGCCCGCGCGTGCGTCGGTCGGGTCGCCCGATTCGGCGAGCCAGTCGGCAGCCTCGACACAGCGGACCGGTTCGTCGCTCGCAGAGAGCGACTCGTACGCTTCGGCGACGAGTGCGCGTTCGTCGGTATCGGTTTCGAAGCTCGCATACGCCTCGGTGACGCCGAAAAACCGCATGCTGGCCGCGAGGTCGCGCGAGAGCCGGACGTGGGGGTCCTGGTCCGGCCCGACGGGAATCACGGTGGGTTTCGGCTCCTCAATCTGGGGATAGAGGATATCCGCCATCTGGGTGATGACGCTCTGCATGTGTGAGATATTGGTCTCGCCATCGAAGCCATAGAGCGCCTGCATCTCCGAGAGGTTCGCCTGCGAGCCGAGTTCGAAGGCGAGGTCCTGCAACTCGCGGTTTTCCGATTGGCGATAGATTTCGCCCTCCTCGGGGTCGAACCCGAGCGCGATGAGGCTCAACAGGTACTCACGGGTGTGGCGAGCGATTTCGGCCCACGACAGCCCGCGGGCGCTGTGGGCCTCCATGTCAGCAATCAGCGCGTAGGCGTCCCCGCCCCGTTGTTGGTGCCAGACGATTTCGTCGATGACCAGCTTGTGGCCGATGTGGGGGTCGCCGGTCGGCATCCACCCTGAAAGAACGGCGAACTCCTCGTCGTTTGCCATCGCCCGTGCGACGCGGTCGTACCCCCGATGGCCGAAGATGACCCCCCGGCGCATCAGGTAGTGTGGACTCGGCACGTCGGGCAGCACGTCGTCGAAGGCCTCGATGCCGAACTCCTCGAAGAGATTGCGGTAGTCGGCGACCGTCGAGGACCCCCACGGGTCGAGCGTCGTCTCGTCGGCTCCGGTCGCTGTTCCTCCGTCGGGAAGCAGGCGCTTTGGCGCTCGTCGCTCGTGGTCTGGGTCGGTCATGGTGTGATTCGCTCGACGGCGAGCCAGTCGATGTCTCCATTCATGTGGGTCAGCGCAAAAACCATTCGCTTGTGAACCCCGCCAGCCAGCCGCACGTCGAGCGAGAGTTCGCGCGGCCCGAAGGCATAGTCGGGGGGAAGCACGCGCACGAGGAACTCCGAGTGGCCAAGGTTTGCGACAGATTCGACGTTCGAGTAGGTTCGGAAATCGGCACCGAACTTGAACCCGGTCTTCGGCACGAGACCCGACCGGCGCAGCGCCGCATAGACGGCGAGTCGGCGGTCGAATCGCTCGCCCTCGACTCGTCGGCCACGTTCGAGGACCGTTTGGGCTCCGCCATCGATATCGAGCACTCCCTCGCGCACGAGGAATGCAGTCTCGACGAGCGAGAGTTGGAGCGGCCCGCCCTCGGCCCCGCGGCCGGCGAGGCGCTGGCCATAAAACGCCTGTTCGTAGAGGTCGTCGGGAGGATTCCAGAGCACGGTTCTGTCCGCCAGCAGGTCGGCAGCGACCCCTGTCGGCGGCTCGTAGTCGGTGCTCCCTACCATCTCGGGGCGTGTGGTGTCGAGATACGTGAGTTCGCTCTCCTCGTCGACGACCGCGAGGACGACGTCCCCGAGGTCGCTCGCCTGCACCGACTCGCGCTCGCCAACGACGCGCACGCGGTAGGCGATTTCGTCGTCCCACGGCCCGTTGCCCTGGGGATAGACCACGAGGTCCACCGTCGAGCGTGCGTCGTCGGCATCCACCCAGCCCTCACGCGCGGGCGAGAGGTAGAACCCACGCTCGCGGAAGTCCTTGTAGACGAGAAAGCGGACCACACAGTCGGTCGCGGCGAGAAACTCCCGAAGATCCATTCCGTCGACCGCATCGAGGTCGTCCCGAAAGAGCAGGTGGGCGGCCTCGACCGGCGCGAGCGTGACGCCCGACCCGTCGGGCCGGCCGTAGCCACTGGAATCGTAGAACCGCTGGCGCGCGTCGCCGCCGACTCTGACGACGCCGCCGTCGAGCGTGCCTTCCATAGCGACAGCGGGTCGCGCGGCGACAAATCGCCTGCGGTCGACCACGCTGCTCGCAGCGACCGACGAGCCTCAGCCGGCGCGCTCGCAGGTCGCGTCGAGACACCGCCTTCGACCACCGGTATCGAACGCCGGCAGCCCACAGCCACAGTCGCCGTCGACGACGCCCGTGGGAACGGAAAATGCGATGTCGCAGTCGGGGTAGTTCTCACAGCCGGCGAGCAGCTGGCCGTTCCTGATGATGCGAAGGTCGCCATCACAGTCCGGACAGCTCCACTCGCGGTCGAACGCCGTTTTCACTGCGACGTCGAGTGATTCGCACTCACGGTCGATGCAGAGCGTGAACGCACGCCCGCGCTCCGTGACCATCGTCGGCAGTCCACAGGACCGACAGGCCCTGTCGAGCACGTCTGCGCCCGCCGGTAGACCATATCGTGCCTCGCAGTCGAGACACGTCACCGCGCCGTCCGCGCGGACGAGTGCCCCGCCGCAGTCGGGACAGTCCCCCACTGGTCTGCCGGCGGCGGAAGCCGGATAGCGCGCGAGACCGTGCTCGCCGTTGGCGACCACATCGAGCGACGACTCGCCGTCGGTGGCGGTCAGCGAGAACGTCCCGCCGCTCGTGCCCTCGTAGCTGAGCGACTCGGGACGGGTGAGCCACGCCGCGGGCCGATAGCCATCGCGGTCGTGGACTAATACTGTGTCGTCGGGTTTCACGAGTACGACGACGTCGCCGCGCTGTTCGCGCTCGCCCTCGACGGTGATAGTGCAGTCGCCGGCGAACACGCGGATGGCGTCGGGCATGAGCGGGCATGCTCGCGCCCTCATATTTGAGTATACGCCTCAATCGACCCAGACGGTTCTGGTTTCGGCTACCGGAGCCAGCGGCAGGTCCGGAAAGACGACTTCAACGGTGAACCTGAGCGTGTCGGGGTCGCCGCCGAAGACCGGTGCCGGCACCGTCTCCGTCCCCAGAAACGAACTCGTCGCGGTCATCTCGGTGTCGTTGACCGACACGCGAATCCCGGCGCGCGCGCCGTCGCCGCCGTTCTCGACGGTGACCTCGCACAGCTCGTTCGCGCCGCGTTCGATGCGTTCTGGAAATTCCCCCCAGTCGATGGAGAGGGCGGGAAGGTCGCGCGCGCTCTCGGCGACTCGCTCGGCGACGCCCTCCGTGAGACCGACGGCGACGAGGTCCTCGACACCCGCCTCGACAACGGCAGCGGGCGTAGCGATGCCCTCGTCGGCGAGTTTGCTCGCCCGGCCCGGTCCGACGCCGTCGATGGCGGTGAGAGCGACCGACGCCTCGCCGACGCCGTTCTCGACGCGCGCCGCCACGCGACAGGCGCGATTGGCCTCCCACACGGAGCCGAAGCGGTCGAGGAAGGCTCTGAGAGCGGCGAGCAGACGCACGGCGTTCTGGCGAATGACCCACGCGTCGCTGCGGAGTTCGCTCGGCGTCGCCGCGCGCGTGCTCGACGCGAGGATGGCCAGCACCTTTCGTCTGCCGGGGTCCAACCCACCATGTCCATCGAGCACGCTCTCGATGGCGTCACGCTCGGCCCGGCGGGCGTTCACGCTGTCGAACTCCGCGCTGCGGGCGACCGTTTCGAGGATGGCGTTCGTCGTCGGGTCGGAGCCCGCGAGGTCATGAAATCGGTGGGCGGTCGGGAGTCTGAGGTAGTACGCCGACGTGAGCGTTCCGAGCGGGGTGGCCGAGACGTGGCCCTCCTCGACGGCGACGAACCCCCGGTCTTCGAGCGTCGAGAGCGCCTCGCGGACCCGCCCTCTGAGCGCCTCGACCGCACCCTCGTCGGCGCTGCTCCGGGCACGGACGAACGCGAACGTGGTTTCGAGCCACGCCATCACGTCCGGCACGTCGTCGATGGTGCCCATCGCTATCTCGGCGTTGAGATGCGTATCGAGGTCGGCCGTGAGATGGGAGTCGATCTCCGTACCGTCGCGGAGCAGTTTTCGGTACTTCTCGGCATCCGCACCGTCACAGACCACGTAGGCGTAGCCCGCGTCGTCGTAGCCGGGCCGGCCCGCGCGCCCGAGCATCTGGAGCACGTCGAGCGGACTCATGTCGACCTCGCCTTCGAGGGGGTCGTGATATTTGGTGTCTCGAATCACGACACATCGTGCAGGGAGGTTGACTCCCCACGCGAGCGTCGAGGTCGAAAACAGAAGTTGGATTTTTCCCTCGCGGAACCACTGCTCGACGTGGTCTTTGTCGGATTTCGACAGTCCTGCATGGTGGAAGGCAACGCCATCGAGCGCCGAGTTGCGGAGGGTCTGGTTTTCGAGGGCCTGCGTTTCGGTGTGGAAATCGTAGTCGCCGCGCGCGCCGATGGGAACGTCCCGCGAGGCGAGTTCGTCACGTGCTTTCTCGGCAGCGCGCACCGTGTCCTGCCGCGAGGCGACGAAGACCAGCGCCTGCCCGTCCTCGCGGATGTGTTCCTCGGCCAAATCGAGCGCGCGGTAGAGTCGGCGGTACTTGTCGGCGAAGGCGTTCTCGCCGTGCGTGTAGGTCCGGACGCCGGATTCGAGGTCAACGGGTCGATACTCCTGGCCGAAATCGAAGGTCGTCTCCGAGGGCGCATCGAGCCAGTCGGCGACCTCCTCGACGTTGGGCATCGTCGCCGAGAGCGCAACGATGCGTGGGGACGCGAGCCGGCGCAGTCTCGAAATCGTGACTTCGAGTACGCTACCCCGGTTTTCCGAATCGAGCAGGTGCACCTCGTCGATGACACAGCAGCCCACGTCGGTGATGAAGCCATACCGAGGGGAGTCGTGCTTTCGCGTGGCCGAGTCGACCTTCTCGGGCGTCATCACGAGGATGTCCGCGCGCTCTGCCCTGTGGGGATTGAGGTCGCGCTCGCCGGTGACCACGTAGACCGAGTACCCCATCTCCTCGAACCGTTCCCACTCGCTTTCCTTCTCGTTGGTGAGTGCACGCAGCGGCGCGATGAACAGGGCCGTGCCGCCGGCTTGGAGGCATTTACAGATGGCGAGTTCGGCGAGGGCGGTCTTTCCCGACGCCGTGGGCGCGCTGGCGACGACGTTTTCGTCGCTGTCGAGAATCGCCGGCAGTGCCTCGCGCTGCATCCGATTGAACGACTCGAAGGCGAAGGCGTCGGCGAACTCGGGGACCGCCTCGGCGACGTTCATACGGATCGCTCCCGGGAGCAGTCCCCACGAGTACGTCGTGAGCGGAGCGAGACGACGGCGTTCACGGCCTCCCCCTGTGAGTTCGACGAGCGCATCGTGAGCGATGTGAAACGGCGGGAGTCACGTGAGTAGCCATGCGAACGGGGCGGGCAAAGGCGTTTCCGTACCGCATCGAAGCGATGAGAGCGGTCGAGTGAGGCCGTCATCCGTCGAAATCCGTGTCAGCGCCGTCGGCATCCCCGTCCGCACCGTCAGCATCGGCATCGCCGTCGAAGCCATCCGCGTCGCGGTCGGCGTCGGTGCCGTCCGCGTCGCTATCGCGGTCGACACCGTCAGCATCGGCGTCGGTATCGATGTCATCCGAATCGGCGTCGCCATCGTGACCCCCGGCGACGCCCGGCCGTGGGGTGTGCTCGCTCTCTGGCGGGTCGCGTTCGGCGAGGTCGTCGCCAGCGAGGTAGAGATAGATGGGTGGCAGGAGATAGGCCACGATGGCGACGGCGACGAACCACTGCTCGAAATACGCGAGCAGCCCCAATCCCGTGAGCGCCGCCGTCGCCGCAGCGTGGATGCCCGTCCGCTGTTTCGTGTATCGCCGGTAATACTCCCATCCCCGGCGGAGTCGGTCCGCGCTCGCTGTGTTCATGGCCGAACTAGCGTCGCCGGCGTAATCAGCGTGTCTCCACTCAGTCGGCGGCGACGCGTTCGCTCGCACGTTCGAGCATTCCACTCGTGGTCTCGCGGCGATAGTAGAGCCAGAGACCGACGGCGGCGGCGATGTTCGAGAGCGTCACGGCCCAGAAGACCGCGACGACCCCCACACCCAAGACGACGCCGGCTCCGGCGGCGATGGGCAGGCGAACGGCCCAGAACTGGAGCAGCGTGGCGACGAAACTCGTCCGGCTGCGCCGCGCGCCGTTGAAGCCGCCCTCGAAGAGATAGGCCGCGCCGATGGCGGGATAGCCATAGGCGAGAATCCGGAGGTACTCGACGGTGAATTCGAGCGCGCGCTCGGTCAACGCGGGCGCGAACGCGGTGGCGAGCGCGGTCGGAACGAACCACTGGACGAGACCGATGACCGCGAGACCACCAGCAGCGATAGCGACCCCGAGATACGTCGCTCGCCGGGCGCGGTCCGGTCTCTCGGCCCCGAGGTTCTGACCGATGACACTCTGGGCCGCTTGTTGTAATCCGATAGCCGGGACGAACGCGATGGCGGCGATTCGCGCACCGACCGAATAGGCGGCGAGACCCGCCGCCCCGCCGGCGGCAAAGGCCACCGCGACGACGAGCACGCGGACGACCTGCCTGACGACGCCCTGTCCGGCGACCGGCGCACCCACGTCGAGGAGTTCGCGGAGTTCGTCGAAATCGACGACGGCGGCCGCGCGCGAGTACATCCAGCCGTTGCGCCCGCGGAGGGCGAGCGCCGCCGCGAGCACGAACCCGGCACCGAAGCCGGCCACCGTGGCAAGCGCCGCACCGCGGACGCCGAGCGCCGGCGCTGGTCCCCAGCCGAATATCAACACGGGGTCGAGCGCGAGATTCACACCGACGGTGGCGACCGAAACGTACAGCGGCGCGCGCGAGTCGCCCCAGCCGATGAACGTCGCCTCGATGGCGTCGCTGGCTCCCGCGAGCGGCATCCCGACCGCGAACACCGCGAGATAGGTCGCCGCGAGGCTCGTGACCGTTCCGTCGGCCCCCGGTTGGGCGAGCGTGAGGAGGTCCGTCAGCGGGCGCGCGCCAAAGGCGAGGAGTGCGCCGCCGACGATTCCCAATACGACGACGAGCCAGAGACCGGTGAAGGCGGCCCGGCGTGCAGCGGGAACGTCATCGCCACCGACGCGCTGGGAGACGAGGATCTGCGTGCCGACGAACGGCGCGGTGATAACGAGCGCGAACGTCAGGGCGACGACGGGCAGCGCGAGTCCGACCGCGGCGACGGCCGTGGAACTCAGCCGCCCGAGCCAGAAGAGGTCGACGACCTGCTGGACGACCTGCACGAGGTTTTGTACTAGCAGGGGTGCCGCGAGCACGACGAGCGCGCGCGGGAGCGACCCCTCGGTGATTTCCTCGGGCGAGACGTCGAACATGTGTAGCTATCGCTCGTCTTCGTAGTTAATCGTTCGCGTGGTCGCGGGAAAAACAGGTCGTCCGGGCAAGCGCCGAGCCGTTACTCGTATTCGCCCTTGTCCACGTCCGGTTCGGGCTGGACGGACATCCCGACGCGCTGTTGGGGCAGGAAATGGGCGAGGTCAGTGGTCGTGACGATGCCGACGGGTTGGCCGCCCTCGGTGACGGGTAGCTTCTTCACGGTGTTTTTGCCCATGCGCTCGCCGGCGGTGCCCACGCTGTCGTCCGGACGGATGGTGACGACCGGTTCGGACATGAGTGTCGAGACCGCCGTCTCGGTCGGGTCGAGACCCTCGGCGACGCTGCCGACGACGTCGGTCTCGGTGACGATGCCCTCGATGCGCTCCTCGCCGACGACGAGCGAGCCGATGCCCTGCTCGGTGAGCGCGCGGGCGGCGACGGCAACCGTCGTCTCGCCATCGACCGTCCGCACCGGCGCGGTCATGATATCGCTCACAGGAGTGTCCTTCATGGCGTGTGATGGGTCTCGCTCGCCGGACTTAACCATAATGGTCGTTCCGGCAAGATTCGTTCGAACCGACGAACCGCACGTTTTTGCCGGGCGAACCCCGAGGGAGGGTATGAGTCGCGCCCGCAAGCCCGAGTGGCTGAAGACCCGCCCGCCGTCGGGCGAGCAGTTCACCGACATCAAACGGACGCTGCGCGAGCGCGACCTCCACACCGTCTGCGAGGAGGCCAACTGCCCGAACATGGGCGAGTGCTGGTCCGGCCGGGACGGGCCGGGCAGTGGTCCCGGCACCGCAACGTTCATGCTGATGGGCGAGCGTTGCTCGCGCGGCTGTAACTTCTGTGACGTCGAAACTGGAGGGATGGAGCCACTCGACCCCGACGAGCCGGAAAACGTCGCCGATGCGGTCGTCGAAATCGGGCTGGATTACGTGGTGCTCACCAGCGTGGACCGCGACGACCTCGACGACTACGGGGCCGCCCACTTCGCCCGCACCATCGAGGCCATCAAGCAGCGCGACCCCGAGATTCTCGTGGAGGTGCTGATTCCGGATTTTCAGGGCGAGCCGGAATTCGTTCGAGAGATCATCGACGCGGATCCCGATGTGATTGCCCACAACATCGAAACGGTCGAGCGGCTCCAGTGGCCCGTCCGCGACCGCCGGGCGAATTACTCCCAGTCGTTATCGGTGCTCGAACAGGTCGAGCGCGAATCGACCATCCATACAAAGACCTCCATCATGCTCGGCGTCGGCGAGTACGACCACGAGGTCTATCGGACCCTCTCGGACCTGCGGGAGGCCGACGTGGACGTCGTGACCCTCGGTCAGTACCTCCAGCCATCGCGCTCGCATCTCGACGTTTCGTCCTACGTGCACCCCGACAAGTTCGAGACGTGGCGTGCGGTCGCCGAGGAGGAACTCGACTTCCTGTACTGTGCGAGCGGGCCGATGGTCCGGTCGTCGTACAAGGCCGGCGAGCTGTTCGTCGAGGCCGTACTGGGCGAGGGTCAGTCGGTCGAACAGGCCCGCCGGTCGGCGCGGGCGGCCTCGGGACCAGCCTAACGGCGCTGGAGACCGAACGAGAATGCACTCCGACCCCGATTCACACGCGCTTCCGTCCGAGACCCGGATAGGCCGAACGGCACTCCGGGTGTCGGCCCTCGATGAAACGGCCGAGTTTTACCGAGAGGTCGTCGGCCTGAGCGTCCTCAGTCGCTCCGAGACGACGGCAATCCTCGGTGTCAAGGAGACGCCACTCCTCATCCTGGAGCGAGACGAGGACGCACTCGCCCGGGACCGGTCGGGAGCGGGACTCTATCACACCGCATTCAGGGTCCCCTCGCGTGGCGCGTTGGGTGACGCGTTAGCGCGAATACGGAACCGGTGGCAGCTCGGCGGGGCGTCCGACCACGGCGTCAGTGAGGCGTTGTACCTCACGGACCCGGAGGGGAACGGCGTCGAAATCTACCGTGACTTCGCTCGCGAGAAGTGGCCCATCGCCGACGACGGGCGTGTCCGAATCGGGACCTATCCCATCGACCTCGAACCGGTGGCAGCGGCTGGTACAGGCGAGTCAGGCGTCCCAGTCGGAACGGATGTCGGGCACGTGCATCTCGAAGTCACCTCGCTTGAGACGTTCGGCGACTTCTACGTCGACACTCTCGGGTTTGACGTCCAGACGGTCATGCCGGACGCGTCGTTCGTGTCCGCTGGAGACTACCACCACCATATCGGTGCGAACACGTGGCACCACCGGACGGGACCAGTCGAGGGCAGAGGGCTGTCCTGGTTCGAAGTGGTCCTTCCGGAGATGGAGGCGCTTGCGGCGATTCGAGACCGAGTCGCGGGCAGTCAGTTCACCGTGACTGAGACGGATGACGGTATCTCGGTCGTCGGTCCGGACGAGATCGAGGTTCGGCTCCGCGTCGAGACGTAAGTCACTCTCCGACGTCATCCGCCTTTGGCTAAATCCGAAGTCAGCCGATGATGGTTCTGGCCGCAGTCGGGAGCGACGGCGGCGCGGATACCTGTTCCCGGTACGCGCCCGCTATCGTACATGGCGTTTCTGGCAGCAGCCGGAGAAGACACGGATCGGAGTATGGAGCCTATCGTGGCTCCCGAGAGCACCCGCATCGAACGCCCAATGGGCCACGAACGGACCGCCGACCGCAGGTCGATGTTCCGATTGCTCGGGACAGGAGGGAATTATTGACGAAATCGGTGTTTTTCGTGTGTGAAGCGTATGCACGGACGATTCCGTGGGTTCGAACGGCAAGATTGGCAGCCACAAAAACCCTTTTACAAAAAGAATATAACTGCGGCAATCGATTGTGTGGATATGTCAGCGAGGTGGCTCCGCCCGTGAGCACGTTACAGCACGACCCGGGAGAGCGCATCGAGGTACTCGACGAGGAGGGACAGGTACGCGACGGCGCGACGGTGCCCGACATCGACGACGAGCTGCTCGTCGCGATGTACCGCGAGATGCGGCTGGTGCGCCACTTCGACCAGCGTGCCGTCTCGCTCCAACGACAGGGCCGCATCGGCACCTACCCGCCGCTGTCGGGCCAGGAAGGTGCACAGGTGGGAAGCGCCCACGCGCTCGCCGATGAGGACTGGCTCTTTCCGAGCTATCGCGAACACGGCGCGTCGCTCATCAAGGGGTTCTCGCTCGAACGAACATTGCTCTACTGGATGGGCCACGAGGTGGGATATGACGAAGAGGACGCCAATATCTTCACGCCCGCGGTACCGATTGCGAGCCAACTCCCCCACGCGGTCGGCGCGGCGTGGGCCTCCAAATTGAAGGGCGAGAACAAGGCCTTCCTGTGCTACTTCGGCGACGGCGCGACAAGCGAGGGCGATTTCCACGAAGCGATGAATTTCGCCGGGGTGTTCGACACCCCAACCATCTTCTTCTGTAACAACAACCAGTGGGCGATTTCCGTGCCCAGAGAGCGCCAGACCGCGAGCGAAACGCTCGCTCAGAAGGCCGACGCCTACGGGTTCGAGGGGATTCAGGTCGACGGGATGGACCCGCTCGCGGTCTATCGCGCGACGAAGAAGGCCGTCGAGAAGGCCAGAGACCCCGACGGGGACGAGAAGCGGCCGACGATGATAGAGGCCGTCCAGTACCGCTTCGGTGCCCACACGACCGCCGACGACCCATCGGTCTATCGGGAGGACGACGAGGTCGAGGAGTGGAAGCGAAAGGACCCGATTCCGCGGCTGGAGGCGTATCTCGAAAGTCAGGGACTGCTCGACGACGAGCGTATCGACGCCATCGAGGAGGGGATCGAGACCGAGGTGGCCGACGCCATCGACGCCGCCGAGTCCCACGAGCGACCCGACCCCGAGGAGATGTTCGCGGACGTCTACGCCGAGATGCCCAAACGGCTCGACCAGCAGCTACAGTATCTCAGACGCCTGCGTGAGGACCACGGCGACGAGGAACTCCTCGAATGAGCACGACAGAACAGCAGGAGAACGGAGAGACACAGAGCCTGACGCTCGTCCAAGCCGTCCGCGACGGGCTGGCCGGCGAGATGGAGAGGGACGACGACGTGCTCGTGCTGGGCGAGGACGTCGGCAAGAATGGAGGCGTTTTCCGAGCGACACAGGGGCTGTACGACGAGTTCGGCGCAAACCGGGTCATCGACACGCCGCTGGCCGAATCGGGCATCATCGGGACGTCCATCGGCATGGCCGCCTACGGGATGAAACCCGTCCCCGAAATCCAGTTTCAGGGGTTCATCTATCCGGGTTTCGACCAGATCGTCTCGCATGCGGCGCGACTCAGGAACCGCTCGCGCGGCCGGTTCACCTGTTCGATGGTGATTCGCGCACCCTACGGCGGCGGCATCCGTGCGCCGGAACACCACTCCGAGTCCAAGGAGGCGTTTTTCGTCCACGAAGCGGGGTTGAAGGTCGTGATTCCGAGCACACCCTACGACACGAAGGGGCTGCTCGCCGCCGCGATTCGCGACCCCGACCCCGTGCTCTTTCTCGAACCGAAGCTCATCTACCGTGCCTTCAGGGAAGAAGTGCCCAACGAGTCCTATACTGTTCCGCTCGGCGAGGCCGCCGTCCGTCGGGAAGGAAGCGATATATCGGTGTTCACGTGGGGCGCGATGACCCGTCCGACGATGGACGCGGCCGAGACGCTCGCCGAGGAGGGCATCGACTGCGAGGTCGTGGATTTGCGCACGCTCTCGCCGCTCGACGACGAGGCAATCGTGGAATCGTTCAAGAAAACGGGCCGGGCGGCGGTCGTCCACGAGGCACCCAAGACTGGAGGCTTGGCCGGCGAGATCACCGCCACGATTCAGGAGGAGGCTCTCATGTATCAGGAAGCACCGATAACGCGCGTCACGGGCTTCGATACGCCGTTCCCGCTGTACGCGCTCGAAGACTACTACCTGCCCGAAGCCGCCCGCATCGAAGGGGGCATCCGGGAGGCCGCGGAGTTCTGAATGGTCCGCGAGTTCGAACTCCCGGACGTGGGCGAGGGCGTCGCCGAGGGAGAAATCGTCGAGTGGCTGGTCGAGGAGGGCGACACGGTCGAAGAGGACCAACCTGTCGCCGAGGTCGAAACCGACAAGGCAGTCGTGGAGGTCCCCTCTCCGGTGAACGGCAGCGTGCAGGAAATCCACGCCGCAGCGGGCGAGATGGTGCCGGTCGGCACCGTGATAATCACCTTCGCCGAGGAAGGCGATACCGAAACCGAGGCAGCGACCTCTGGGGAGCCGGCGGAAACGGATGCCGCGGAGGCGGACACATCGGCGACTGAAGCGGAGACGACGGACGAGGAGACGTCGACGGCGAGCGGGCGCGTCTTCGCCGCGCCGAGCGCGCGGCGGCTGGCGCGCGAACTCGGCGTCGATATCGATACTGTCGACGGCTCCGGTCCCGGCGGCCGGGTGAGCGAGCGCGACGTGCGTGCGGCTGCCGAAGGCGGGACGGACGAAACGGGTGGCGACGGGAGCGACGACTCGCCGGAGCCGGCCGTCACGAGCATCGGGAACGACGAATCCACCGGGGACGGCATACCATCGCCGGCGAGCGGGTCGGTAGCGAGCGAGTCGGCCGCCGACCGCGACCGCACGCTCGCCGCGCCCGCGACGCGGAAACTGGCCGAGGACGCTGGCGTCGATATCGATGCCGTACCGACCGGCGAGGAGCGCAACGGCGAGGCGTTCGTCACGCCAGCGGCCGTCGAGTCCTACGCCGAAGCCCAGCAGGCCGCCCAAGACGCCGACCGGGAGGCGCTCGCCGAGTCGGGCGAGGAGGAGCGGATTCCCTACCGGGGCGTGCGCCGGACCATCGGCCAGCAGATGGCGCGCTCGAAGTACACCGCTCCCCACGTGACCCACCACGACGAGGTCGATGTCACCGAACTGGTCGAGGCACGGGCGGAACTCAAGGAAGTGGCCGACGAGCGCGGCATCGGTCTCTCGTACATGCCGTTCGTCATGAAGGCCTGTGTGGCCGCACTCCGGGAGTTCCCGATGGTCAACGCCATGCTCGACGAGGACAGCGAGGAAATCGTCCAGAAGAAGTACTACAACATCGGCGTGGCGACCGCGACCGATGCCGGGCTAATGGTGCCCGTCATCGAGAACGCCGACGGGAAGAATATGCTCCAGTTGGCCTCGGAGATGAACGAACTGGTCGAAAAGGCCCGCGAGCGTTCGATTTCCCGAGAGGAGATGCAGGGCGGGACCTTCACCATCACCAACGTCGGGGCCATCGGCGGCGAGTACGCCACGCCCATCGTCAACCACCCGGAAGTGGCGATCCTCGCGCTCGGAGCCATCAAGGAGAAACCCAGAGTCGTGGATGGGGAGGTCGTTCCGCGGCAGGTGATGACGCTCTCGCTCTCTATCGACCACCGCGTCATCGACGGGGCCATCGCAGCGCAGTTCACCAACCGCGTCGAGGAGTTCCTGCAAAACCCACAACGGCTGCTGCTGGAAGTGTAGCTGGCCGCAGGACCCCACTCATTTTTCACGCCCGCGCGTCTGCGTTCGGTATGGTCGTCGGAGACGTCACGACAGGGACCGAGGTACTGATTATCGGCGCGGGACCCGGTGGGTACGTCGCCGCCATCCGCGCCGGACAGCTCGATTTGGACGTCACGCTCGTCGAGAAAGAGGCCTACGGCGGGACCTGCCTGAATCACGGCTGCATCCCCTCGAAAGCGCTCATCTCGGCGACCGACGTCGCCCACGAGGCCAGCGCGGCCGAGGAGATGGGCATCCACGCCGACCCCGCCGTCGACCTCGCGGGGATGGTGAGCTGGAAGGACGACGTCGTGGACCAGCTCACGGGCGGCGTCGAGAAGCTCTGCAAGGCCAACGGCGTGAATCTCGTCGAGGGGCGCGCGGAGTTCGCCGGCGAGAATACGGTGCGAGTCGCCCACGACGGCGAGGGACAGGGTTCGGAAACCATCGAGTTCGAGCACGCAATCGTCGCCACCGGCTCGCGCCCGGTCGAAATTCCGAACTTCGAATTCGACGGCGAGCACGTCATCTCCTCGCGCGAAGCGCTCGCGCTCGATGCGGTCCCGGAGAGTCTCGTCGTGGTGGGTGCGGGCTACATCGGGATGGAACTCTCGACCGTGTTCGCCAAACTCGGGGCCGACGTCACCGTGGTGGAGATGCTCGATTCGGTACTGCCGGCCTACGAAGAGGACGTCGCGCGCGTCGTCAAGAGCCGTGCCGAGGAGTTGGGCATCGACTTTCACTTCGGCGAGGGCGCGAGCGAGTGGGAGGAGTCCGGGGACGGCATCACCGTCAAAACCGAAAACGACGAGGGTGAGGTCTCGGAGTTCGGCGCGGAGAAGGCACTCGTCGCGGTCGGGCGCGAACCCGTCACGGATACGCTCGACCTCGATGCCGTGGGTCTCGACCCCAGTAATGGGGGCTTCCTCGAAACTGACGACCGCGCACGGACCGACATCGAGAGCATCTTCGCCGTGGGCGACGTCGCCGGCGAGCCGATGCTCGCACACAAGGGAATGAAGGAGGGCGAGGTCGCCGCCGAGGTCATCGCCGGCGAACCGTCGGCGCTCGACTATCAAACCGTGCCTGCGGCCGTGTTCACCGACCCCGAAATCGGCACGGTGGGGATGACCGAGAGCGAGGCCGAGGAAGCCGGGTTCTCCCCTGTGGTCGGCGAGATGCCGATGCAGGCCAGCGGGCGCGCGCTCACGCTGGGCGAGACCGACGGGTTCGTCCGCGTGGTCGCCGACGACGATGCCGGGTTCGTCCTCGGTGCACAGATCGTCGCGCCGGAGGCTTCCGAGATGATCGCCGAATTCGGATTGGCCATCGAGATGGGCGCAACACTGGAAGACATCGCGGCGACCATCCACACCCATCCCACCCTCGGCGAGACGGTGAAGGAGGCCGTCGAGAACGCACACGGCAGGGCGATTCACACGCTGAATCGGTGAGCGAACGTCACGGGTTCGCGTGACTCCGAAAATCGAGCAACCACGACGTCCGCCGGGTTTTTGTTCGGGTAGCCACAATGTGGCGTATGAGCGGCTCCGAGGAGGACATCGAAGAACTGCGCAAGCAGAAGCTCGAACAGCTCAAAGAACAGCAGCAGGGTGGCGGACAGAACGAGGAGGCCAGACAAGCTCAACAAGAACAGGCCGAGGCCCAGAAGTCGGCCGTGCTCCGGCAGAACCTCACCGACGGCGCGCGACAGCGGCTCAACTCGGTGAAGATGTCCAAACCCGACTTCGGCGAGCAGGTCGAACAGCAGGTGTTCGCGCTCGCCCGCAGCGGGCGGCTCGGTGACCAGATCGACGAAGAGCAGATGAAACAGCTCCTGCAGGAACTCAAACCCGACCAGAAAAGTTTCGACATCAAGCATCGGTAACACAGTAGGGGCTCACGGCACGAACGCGGT
Source organism: Halococcus sp. AFM35 (assembly GCF_051195015.1). Taxonomy (NCBI): domain Archaea; kingdom Methanobacteriati; phylum Methanobacteriota; class Halobacteria; order Halobacteriales; family Halococcaceae; genus Halococcus; species Halococcus sp. AFM35. Next base: position 34,617 of record NZ_JBNTJU010000002.1, on the reverse strand, counting down.
CGTTTCGCTCGCACAGTACGTATTCCGTAAGGGTAAACACCGCATACCGCCACCGAACGGTATGTACGACCGCATCAAGGGCTTCCGTGATTTCTACCCCGGCACGATGAGCGCGCGTCGGGCGGTCATCGACGACATCGAAGGGGTCGCCCGGCGCTACGGTTTCCGCGAAATCGGGACGCCGGCGCTCGAACGCACGGAGATGTACGCCGACAAGAGCGGCGAGGAGATCGTCGAGGAGCTGTACAATTTCACCGACCACGGCGGGCGCGAGGTGGCGATGACGCCCGAACTCACTCCAACTGTCGCGCGGATGGTCGTCGAAAAACAGCAGGAACTCGCCAAACCAATCAAGTGGGTCTCGACGCGACCGTTCTGGCGCTACGAGGCGGTCCAGCAGGGTCGCTTTCGGGAGTTCTATCAGACGAATGTCGACGTCTTCGGGTCGGGAGAGCCAATCGCCGACGCCGAAGTCCTCGCCTACGCCGCCGACGCGCTCACCGAACTCGGTCTCACGGGCGCGGACTTCGAGTTCCGCGTGAGCCACCGCGACATTCTGGGTGGGCTGTTGGAGTCGTTCGATGCGAGCGTTGACACCGAAGCGGCCATCCGTGCGGTCGACAAACGCGACAAGCTCGCCGTCGGCGAGTACCACGCGCTGCTTGCCGATGCGGGCCTCTCGGAAGCACAGGCCGAGGCGTTCGACGAGTTGCTCGAAACCGAGGAGGAGAATCTGGACGAACTCGTGGCATTCGCCGACACCGAACGCGTCGAAAACGCGGTCGGGAACCTCCAGGACGTACTCGACGTGACTGCGGACCTCGGCGCGCGCGAGTATTGTACGCTCTCGCTCGACACCGCACGCGGCCTCGATTACTACACTGGGGTGGTCTTCGAGTGTTTCGACACCACCGGCGAGGTGAGTCGGTCGGTGTTCGGCGGTGGTCGCTACGACGACCTCATCGAGGGATTCGGCGGCCAGTCGACGCCGGCGGTCGGCGTCGCGCTCGGGCTGGCACCCCTCTCGCTGCTCTGTGAGCGCGCCGGCGTCTGGCCCGAAGAAACCACCGCGACCGACTACTACGTGCTCCAAGTGGGCGACACCCGTGAGACGGCTGCTCGCATCACCCGCGACCTGCGCGAGCGTGGCCACGTCGTCGAGACCGACGTCGCCGACCGGAGCTTCGGCGCACAGTTGGAGTACGCCGATTCCATCGGTGCCGAAATAACTGTGATCGTCGGCGAACAGGACCTCGCCGAGGAGCAGGTCACGCTGAAGGAGATGGACTCGGGCGAGCAGCGACAGGTGCCGGTCGCGGAGTTCCCCGAGGAGTGAGCGGCTAATCCTGTGGCGTCGGAGCCGAGGCGGCAGGTGATTCGGCGTCGACGGCAACCGTCTCGTGGACCTGCGTGTAGACGAGGACGAAACCGAGGGCGGCGAGCGCCGCGCCGAAGGCGAACGGCGTGACGTAGCCAAAGCGGACGAGAAATCCCGACGCCAGCGGGCCGATGGCGGTACCGAGACCGAACGACATCGTGAGCACCGACAACTGTGTCCCCGATGCGCCCCTGCTCGCGAGGTCGCCCGCGAGCGCGAGCGCCGGCGCGAACACGAGCGCGCCCGCGACACCCTGTGCGGAGCGGGCGAGAATCATTTGCCACGGCGCGACCACGAGCCCCTGCACGAGCGTGGCCGGTACGAGCAACACCAGCCCGACGAGGATGAACGGTTTGCGGCCGTACTTATCGCTCGCGCGGCCGATGGGGGCCTGAAGGAGCACCTGCATCAGGATGAACGCGGAGAACTCGATGCCGAACAGCTGTGCACCCTGTCCGAGACGGGCGTTGACCTGCGGTTCGATGGCCGACAGCAGGGCGATGCCGATGGCCATGAACAGCGAGGCGACCCCGAGGGTGAACACGGGGTCGAGCAGTCCATCCGAATCGTGGTCGAGCACCGCAATCGAGGTGTCCTCGTCGTCTGGCGAGCGCTCGATGTCAGGGTCGTGGACGAGCAGCGTGACGAGCACGATGCTCACTATCGCCGAGACGGTGGCAATGTAGAAGGCCGCCTCGAAGCCCGTTATCGACAGTCCGAAGAGCGAGTACGGACCGCCACCGACGACCGAGCCAGCGACGATGGGACCGGTCCCGAATCCCAGAAGACGGAAGGTGTTGAAGGTACCCATGTTCCCGCCACGGGAGGAATCGTCGGCGAGTTCGTTGACCAGCGCAATCGTCGCGACGATGGTCAGCGACGCGCCGATGCCCTGTGCGGCTCGGATGGCGAGCAGCATCCAGTAGCTCGATGCCAGCGAGTACGTGAAGTTCGCCACCGCGAGCAGTGCCAACCCGCCGAGGACGAACACCTTTCGCTTGCCGAGTCTGTCCGAGAGGCGGCCAGCGAAGGGCTGGAGCGCGCTGTTGAAGAAGCCAAACGCCGAGAGGATGAGGCCCGTGAGCAGCGAGACGCCGAGACCGCCCGCCCCGCCCTCGATGGTGCCGCTGGCGATATAGAGGGGGAGGACGACGATGAGAAAGGAGTTGCCCACCGCGTCGGCCATCCGGGCGATGGCGAGCGCGAGCACCTCGCGGTTGACCCCGAGATACTCGTTGATGGCGTTCACTGCCGACCCGCGCGTTCGGACCGCGCTGCTCCAACGGACGGCCGTCTCGGTTCTCTGTGTCGAATCAGTTCGGAAAACATCTATCTGACTAAACGGTCAGTCCCGTGCGCGTATGAATCCTTCGGCCAAGCATGCTTCGGTGGAGCGAAGGCCATCGGGACGAAATCGAGGCCGATGCGTGCGTTCCGGCTCGCCTACGATGGCCGTCCGTACTACGGCTTTCAGCGCCAGCCCACGGTCCCGACGGTCGAGGGGGCGGTGTTCGATGCCCTCCGTGAGCTGAGCGTATTCGATAAGAACGGCGAAAAGCCACCGGGCTACGCCGCCGCGGGCCGAACCGATAGGGGCGTGTCGGCGGTCGCCCAAACCGTCGGCTTCGAGTCGCCAGCGTGGCTCACGCCGCGGGCGCTCAACGGCGAACTCCCGGAAACGGTTCGCGCGTGGGCACACGCCGACGCCGAGGAATTTCACGCCACCCACGACGCCGCCTCGCGCGAATACACCTACCATCTTCACGCCCCGGAAGCGGATGTCGAGCGGGCGAACGCAGCATTGGCACGGCTCTCCGGCGAACACGATTTCCATAACCTCACGCCAGACAATTACAACACCGTCCGCAGGCTCGGCGGCGACAGCGAGCGCGACGGCGATTTTCTGGTCGTGACGCTCCGCGCTGGCGGCTTCTCGCGCCAGCTCGTCCGCCGCATCGTCACGCTCCTCCATTCGGTGGCGACCGGCGAGACCGCGCCCTCGAAAATCGACCGCGTGCTCTCCGGAGAAGTGCTCTCGGGACCGGACGGCATCGCTCCCGCGCCGGCCGCGCCGCTCGTCCTTACTGGCGTTTCCTATCCCGACCTCGACTTTCGAGTCGATGACGAAGCCGCCGCGAGCGCGCAGGAACTGTTCGAAAGCGTACGTACCGAGGCTGCAACACGAGCACGGGTCGCTGGCGAGATCGAGCAACGGATCGAGTAAAAGAGAGTTACTGGACGTCGTGGCGGGCGGGTTCGTCGGCGCTCGCACTATCGAGGGTCGTCCCACACCACTGGCAGAAACTCAGTCCCTCCTCGACCGGCCGGCCACAGTCGGGACAGACCGCCATCCCTGCGCCGGCGCTCCGCACGCGGAGGAGGTAGTTGTTGACGACCGCGAGCCGGTAGGCGTCGAGCACGCTGAGCAGCGAGACCGCGAGCAGCGGCGCGGCGTCGAGCCACGCGAACGAGTGCCCCGAAACGAGCGCATCGAGCGTCGCGTCGGGGACGAACGTGCTCGAAAGCATCGTGAGGCCGACCCAGCCGAGCGCCCGGAGCCACCGCCGGAGGTAGAGATGGCCGAATGCGGGCGCGATGGCCGACAGCAGCGCGGCGAGCCACGGTCGTTTGCGCGAACGAGTCTGCGCCATACCTTGACTGAACAGTTATTCATTATTCAGTCTTTCGCTCCGGATGGTCGCACCGCCGGTTTGAGAAAGTTTACCCCGCTTCGTCGCCGTATTCTCCCCATGAGTTCGGTTCCCGAACGGAGCGACATCGACACCGAGTACACGTGGGACTTGACGAACCTCTATGCCACCGACGAGGACTGGGAGGCGGCCTACGAGGAGGTCGAGGAACTCGTTGGAGACCTCGAAGCCTACGAGGGGCAAGCGACCGAGGACGGCGAAACCTTGCTGGCGACGCTCGAAACGCGCGAGGAGCTGTTCAGAGAGCTCTCGAACGTCATTTCGTACGCGCGGATGCGCCGTGACGAGGACACCACCGACCAGCAGTATCAGGCGCTCACCGCGCGGGCGCAATCGCTGGCGACCGACGCATCGAGCGCGGCGAGTTTCATCGACCCCGCGCTTCAGGACTGCACGCACGAGGAGCTGGAGGCGATGACCGAGGAGGAGCCAGCACTCGAAACGTACGAGCACTACTTCGACGACGTGTTGCGGATGAAGCCACACACTCGCTCGGCCGAAATCGAGGCACTGCTGGCTGACCTCGGCGAGGTCACCGGTGCGGCGAGCGAGGTCTACGACATGCTCACGAACGCCGACATGGAGTTTCCCGTCGTTGAAGACCCCGACGGCGAGGCGGTCGAAATCTCGCTGAGCAACTTCACGAAGCTCCAGAAACGCCCCGACCGCGAGTTCCGGCGGGACGTGTACGAGCAGTTCTACGACGAGTGGGAGACGGTGCGCAACGCGGTCGGGACGGCCCACCGCAACAGCGTCAAGGCCGACGTGAAACTCGCCGAAGCGCGCCACTACGACACCGCGCGCGAGGCCGCCCTCGACGGTGCGAATATCCCAATCGAAGTCTATGACACGCTGGTCGACACCGTGCGGGGGAACCTCGATGTCCTGAACCGCCACGCCGACCTCAAACGCGAGCGCCTCGGCGTCGACGAGCTACGGATGTGGGACCTCTACATGCCGATGGTCGACTCCGAGAGCCCCGAAGTGCCCTACGAGGACGCCAAAGCGCACGTCACGGACGCGGTCGCGCCGCTGGGCGAGGAATATCAGGAGAAACTCAGCGAGGGTCTCGACTCCCGCTGGGTCGATGTCTACGAGAATCAGGGCAAGCAGTCGGGGGCGTACTCCGGCGGGACCTACGATTCACAGCCATATATTTTGATGAACTATCAGGACGACATCGCCTCGATGTACACCCTCGCCCACGAACTCGGCCACTCGCTACATTCCGAACTGGCGAGCGAGGCCCAGCCCTATATCTACGGGGACTACGAGATTTTCGTCGCCGAAATCGCTTCCACAGTCAATGAAGCGCTCCTGACCCAGCACCTGCTCGATACCGTCGAGGACGAGTCCTTCCGCCGGCACGTCCTCAACGAGTACCTCGAACGCTTCCGCGCGACGCTCGTCCGCCAGACGATGTTCGCCGAATTCGAACTCGAAACCCACGAACTCACCGAGGCTGGCGAGGCGCTCACGCCCGACCGCCTCGACGACATCTATGGAGGACTCAAGAGCGATTATTATCGAAACGCGGCCATCGACGACCGCATTTCCCGCGAGTGGATGCGGATTCCACACTTCTATCGGCCCTTTTACGTCTATCAGTACGCGACCGGGATTTCGGCGGCGGTCGCACTCGCCGAACGCATCCGCGAGGAGGGCGAAGACGCCGCGAAGCCCTATCGGGACTTCCTCGCCTCCGGGTCACATGGCTATCCAATCGAACTGCTCTGCGAGGCGGGCGTCGACATGACCACCGCAGACCCCATCGAGGCGGCGTTTGGGGCCTACGACGACGCCCTGACCGAGTTCGCTGAGGTGGCATAAAGACCCCGAACCCAAAACCACTTTTAACGCAGAGACGCTATTAGGGGTGACGAATGTCCCACAGTCCCTCCCTCCCAGACCGACCGCGGCTCGACCTCGACCCCGAACTGAGCGACGACGAGCGCCTCGATGCGCTCGCCGAGCACCTCGAAAGCATCTCCGAGGTCCACGACGAACTCGCTGACCGGCTTGAGGAGGCCGAGACCGAACGCGAGGAGCTATCGGCGGAAACCGAGAAGCTTCAGCGCGAGAACGAGGCGCTCAAGACCTCCTCGCTGTACGTCGCCACCGTCGAGGAACTCACCGACGAGGGGGCAATCGTCAGACAGCACGGCAACAACCAGGAAGTCCTCACCGAGATTTCGCCGGGACTCGCCGACGACCTCGAAAGCGGCGACCGCGTCGCGGTCAACGATTCGTTCAGCGTCCAGCGCCCGCTCGACAGCGAGACCGACGTGCGCGCACAGGCGATGCAGGTGGAGAACCGACCGGCGGTGAGCTACGCCGACATCGGCGGTATCGACGACCAGATTCGCGAGGTCAGGGAAGCCGTCGAGATGCCGCTGGTCGACCCCGAACGGTTCGATACTGTTGGTATCGAGCCACCGACCGGCGTGCTGCTGCACGGTCCGCCCGGCACAGGTAAAACGATGCTCGCCAAAGCCGTCGCCAACGAGACCGATGCGACCTTCATCAAGATGGCCGGCTCCGAACTCGTTCGCAAGTTCATCGGCGAGGGCGCGCGCCTCGTCCGCGATCTCTTCGAGTTGGCGAGCGAACACGAACCCGCCGTCATCTTCATCGACGAGATCGACGCCGTCGCCTCCGAACGAACGGACTCGAAGACCTCCGGCGACGCCGAGGTCCAGCGGACGATGATGCAGCTGCTCAACGAGATGGACGGCTTCGAGGAGCGCGGCGACGTCTCCATCATCGCCGCGACGAACCGCTTCGACATGCTCGACAGGGCCATCCTCCGGCCGGGTCGCTTCGACCGCCTCATCGAGGTGCCCAAACCCGCTGCCGAGGGCCGCGAGAAGATATTCGCCATCCACACCCGTGGGATGAACCTCGCCGAGGACGTCGAGTTCGACGCACTCGCGGCAATGGCCGACGACTTCAGCGGTGCGGAGATCGAAAGCCTGACGACCGAGGCCGGGATGTTCGCCGTCCGCGACGACCGCCGCGAGGTGCGGATGAGCGATTTCGAGGACGCCTTCGCGAAGATCACCGAGGACGACACCGCCGCCGACCCCGTGGCGTTCCTCTGAGAAACCGGAACGCTCACCCGCCGATAATCACTTTTTCCGGTTATGCAGATTCGAGTCGTCACCGGCACCGGTACCGGCCCGACGGCGGTCGCGGCCTACGACGCCGCGCTGGCCGCTGCGGGCGTCCACAACTACAACATCACTACCGTGTCGTCGGTGATTCCCGACGACAGCACCGTCGATGTCCTCGACAGTGCTCCGGACCTCGGCCCGGTCGGCGAGCGTCTCACCGTCGTCGAGGCGCGCACCACGAGCAGGGAGGGCGAGGACGCGGCGGCCGGTCTCGGCTGGACGACGACCGCAGGGGGTCGCGGACTGTTCTACGAGGCGACCGGCACCGACCCCGAAACCGTCCGCGAGCGCGTGGCAGCCGGTCTGGAGTCCGGGCGTGCGCTCCGCGAGTGGCCGTTCGCGGACGAGCGCATCGTGACCGCACACACGACAGCCGAGGGACCGTACGCGACGGCGGTCGTCCTCGGCATCTACGGCGATAGCGAGCCGATATAGCGCGCCCGTCACCGTCGATGCGGCTCGGCGGACGAGGCTGGGTGTCGATAGCGGGAGGCTTTTGAGTGCGTCGCCCCTAACCGTCGATGTCTTTCTCATGAACGATAGCACACCGATGGGAGCGAGCATCAACACGGCGGACGCGGACCTCTCGGTCGAGCAGCGCCGCGCGTTGCAGGCCGGTCTCGACACCGTGGCCGCCCGAACTCGTGAATATCTCCCCGACGAGTACGTCGTCGGCGCGCAGATAATCGCCGGCACGGACGGCCCGCAGGGCACGATTGCGGTTCAACCGCCGGTCGGCGCGGCCGTCAGCGCCGGCTTCACGCCCGACTTCGAGGACCTGAACGAAGGTATCGCCGAAGAGGACAGGACCGAGGTCGCCAGACAGCTCGCCGCAAGCGCTGCCCTTCAGGTGAAGCAGGCGGTCTCGGACGGCATCACGCCGGTCGCCCGCTGACTCACAGGGACTGTTGTGATTCCATACCGCCATGGCGAAAGAACGGTTCGTGAAACCCAAGCTCGTCAGTCAACGATCTTGCGAAGACACTCACAGCAGTCCCATCAGACGCAGCCGTTCGGCGGGTCGTAAAAGAGCGCGTAGCCGACTATGCCGAGCGCCGGCAACGTGCCGATGGCGAGCGCCACCGACACCGACAGCGCCGAGAGCACGCCGGCCGCCCAGCCTGCGAGCAGGAGGGCGGGCAAGGTGGTGAGCAGGAGGTCGGCGGGCGCGACCGTCGGCCGGCGCTCGCGGACGGTTTCGACGACCGAATCCCCGTCGTCGGATTGACGTGAACGGTTCATCGTGTCCCGAACGACGACCGCCGGGTAATTAAATATTATTACTGGGTGCGCGCTGGCTCATTTCCCCCAGAAGGGGTCGCGCTGGCGCTGTTTGTCGAGATACACATGTAAGGCTTCGAGTTCGTCGGCCGGGATGTCCTCGGTGAGTTCCTGTTCGAGCACCTTGGCGTGCTTTTCGGGAATCTCCGACCAGAGTTCGTCGCCCTCCTCGATTTGGCGGCCCACCGTCGGGCCGTCGATGGCGACGCTGACGCGCTCGCCCGCGCGAGCCTGTGCGACGTCCTCGCCCTGCTCTTGAATCCCTTTGACCTGCCCGCGGCGCTCGGGTTCGTTGCCCTCGAAGTTCACGACGTTCGCGTTGCGTTTCAGCGTCCCCGTCATGACCTCGACACCGACCACCGCGGGGTCGTTCTGGCGGAAGGTGTGGTCGGGCAGCAGCCGGAAGCGGGCGGGCCGGGAGATATTTTCGAGGATGGTGTCCTGCTGGCTGCGCTCGCGCTCTTCGATGAACTCCTCGTACTCCTCGACCAGCCGATAGATGACGTCGCTCTCGAAGACGCGGACGCCGCTCTCGTCGGCCTGTGCTTCGGCGTTGTCGAGGACGTCCACCGCAAAGGCCAGAATCGTCTCGTGGTGCTCCTCGGCGGCGGTGCTCGCCACCGTGACGTCGCGCGGCGCGACGTCGCCGACCTCCGCGCGGACGATGGGGATTTCGGCCTCTTCGAGCGCGTTCGCGACCGCCTCCAGACTCCCCAGCGTGTCGGCTTTGACCACGACACCCTCCTCCTCGGTGGTGACGCCGATGGCCGCGAGTTCCTCTCGGACCTCTTCGAGGACCTCCTCGCGCGAGCGGTCACGAACGACACGAACGGGCGCGCCGGCCATCGCGTCGTCGAGGTCGGGCGCGGCGATCTTGAGACCGGCCGCCGCGCTCACCGCATCGACCTGCTCGAACCGCTTTTCCGTTCGTATCTCGGCGAGCGGCCGCGGCTGGAGCAGCGCGCGCACGTCGGTCACGATTGGGTCGCCCATGCCACCGACCACTATCGTGTCGTCGGCGCGCACCGTGCCGTCATACAGCACCACGTCGATGGCGGTGCCGAATCCCTTCTGCTCTTTGACCTCCAACACCGTGCCAGCGCCCGGTCCCTCGCTATCGATTGCCATCGCGTCCTTGAGATAGCGCTGTGAGAGACCCATGAGGACTGTGAGCACGTCTGGAATCCCCTCGCCAGTCTCGGCGCTCGTCGGCACGACGCCGACGTTGTTGGCGAAATTCTGCACGCGCCAGTACATGTCCGCCGAGAAGTCGTGTTCGGACAGTTCGCCGATGAGTTCGTACAGTCGTTCGTCGAGCGTCTCGCGCGCGCGGTCGGACTGGGCGTCGTAGCTCCCCTGAATCGGGCTGTTTTCCTGTGGATTCCAGCCCGGCACGGTGTCGATCTTGTTCGCCGCCACCACGAAGGGGGTTTCCGTCCGCCGAAGGATGTCGATGGCCTCGATGGTCTGGGGCTGGAAGCCATCGTTCACGTCGACGACGAGCACGGCGATGTCCGCGAGCGCACCCCCGCGGGAGCGCAGTGTCGAAAAGGAGTGATGGCCGGGTGTGTCGATGAACAGGAGTCCAGGAAGGTCGAAATCCGTCGGGTCGACGAGGCTGCCCGCAAGCTCCGAGACCGTTTCGAGGGGGACGGCGGTCGCACCGATGTGCTGGGTTATCGCGCCCGCCTCGCCCTCCGTCACGGTGGAGCCACGAATCCGGTCCAAGAGGGTCGTCTTGCCGTGGTCGACGTGGCCGAGAACGGCGACGATTGGCGTGCGAAGCGTGGCTGTGTCGCCTGCGGCATCCGCGTCCGTGTGTGTATCCGACATGGCATTCACCCGAGAAAGGTCGTTATCGTCCGGAAGCGGCCACGACAGTTAAGCGCGTCGTCACGCGGGACGAAAACCGGTCGCTGTGTCCGTCCCTCCGTGGTGTTTATAACGGCCGGCCACAGTAGGGCGGGTATGCCGGACGTACTCGCACGGAAGCTCATCGACAAGGCCGTCATCGGCTCCGATGGAACGGAACTGGGCACGCTCTCGACGCTGACGATGAACCCCGAAACCGGACAGTTGGGCGACCTGCTCATCACGCCACGCAGCGAGACCACTGAACAGGTCGACCTCGAACGCGACGACAAGGGAAGATACGCCGTCGCCATCGGTCGCGTGCAGGCGGTCAAAGACCACATCGTCGTCGACCGCTGATGGAGATCCTCGACGCCTCGGCGTTCATCAACGAGTACGACGCCGGCAATGACATTGCGACCGTGCCAGCCGTCGAGAACGAACTCGATGGCGAGAGTTCCTACCGCTTCGACGCCCTCGAAGGGGCAGGGATGTACATCCATGTGCCAGAGGAGGCCGTCGTCGGCCGCATCGAGCGCGCCGCGAGCGAGAGCGGGGACAGGGACGAACTTTCAGGGACCGACATCGAACTCCTCGCGGCGGCCTTCGAACTCGATGCGAAGTTAGTAACCGACGACTACGCCATGCAAAACGTCGCCGAGCGCCTCGATATCCACGTGGAGTTCATCGCCCGCGAGGGCATCACCGAGCAACGTGACTGGGACTTCCAGTGTCAGGGCTGTGGTCGTACCTTCGACGAGAACAAGGAGCGCTGTCCGATCTGTGGCAGCGACCTCACCCGGAAGAACCCCTCATAACGTGGGCAAAAATCCCAGACTGCTCGTCTCGACGAGATAGAGCTGGACGAACAGGACGGCGTTGTACGCACCGTGGACGAGAATTGGAACCAGCAGGTTGTCGGTGTATTCGTAGAGCGCGCCGAGGACGATTCCGAGCACGAACGTCGAGACGACGTAGCCCCAGACCCCGCCCGCGCCGCTTGCGGCGACGATGGCCGTGACGTGGGCGAGCCCGAACAGCGCGCTCGACCCGATAACGGCCCCCACCGGCGAGAGCACGCGTCGGAGGACGCCCTGAACGCCGCCGCGGAACAGTACCTCCTCGCCCGGCCCGGTCGCAAGAAACGAGAGGACGACCAGATACAGCGCGAGCGTCGGGTCCGCGCGCACGGCGTCGACCACGCGGTTGGTTCCGGGCGCGAGACCGAACTGCTGGAGCACGAGTCCAACGGCTTGCGAGGCGATAAGCAGAACGACGAAGCCGGCGACGACCCAGCCGGCGTCCCGGAGAGTTCGACGAAGCCTCGACAGCGAGGGCCATCGGATATCGAGCAATCGGGGATGGTCGCCGTAGCGCATGTAACCGAGCACGACGAGGACGAACGCGATGCCCTGCACGAGCGTCGAGGCGGCGGTGCCAACGGCGCTCCGGAGACTCGTGTCGATGACCGAGAAGACGATGACGAGGGGTATCGAGAGCAGGTTTGCGAGTAGAAATCCCCCGGCGGCAAGTCCGAGCGCGACAGAGAAGGCAAGCAGGTAGTCACGCCAGTCGCGTCCGCCGGCATCGGCGTGTTCGGCTGCCATTGCGTGCGGGCATTCGTCGCCGGTTCGTCATACGTCCTCCGCTTTTCGAGCGCTACTCGACGACGAGTCGGGTCTTCTCGGCGACGGCTTCGCTTTCCTCGTTGTCCTCGCCGACCAGCCCGCGGGCCGCGCGCTTGCCCCACTCGACGGCCGGCTGGGTGAACGTCTCGATTCCATACAACTCGCCCGCAAGTACGCAGGCGGTCTCCATCGTGTAGAGCAGCTCGCCGATACCTGCCTCGTCCACCCTGTCGAGTTCGATGCGCACGGAGGGACGGCCGGCCTCGGCGAGGCTTGCCTCGGTGGCTTCGAACTCGGCATCGAGGAGTTCGCCCAGTCCTGTGTCGCCGAGAGAGGTGAGGTCCGCGTGGTCGGTCTCGGGGACGCGGATTTCTGCGCGCTCGCGTGGGCGGACGAGCGTGACGAGCGTGTTTCGGGGACCCGCGCGATAGCGCTGGAGCTGTGAGTGCTGGTCGGTCGCGCCGAGCGCCCTCGTCGGGAGCTGCCCCAGCCCATCCTTACCGAGGCTCTCGGCCCATAACTGTGCAAACCACTCGGCGAACGATTCGAGCGATTCGGCGTAGGGCATCATCGCGTTGACCGCCGCGCCACGCATGTCGAGCGCATAGGCCACAGTTCCATAGGCGTAGGCTGGCGTCTCGAAGAGCGAGGGCGAGAGGTCCGCCGCGCGCGCCCCGCCGTCGAGAATCGCCGCAATGTCGTGGCCGCGGATGGCCGCCGGGGCCAGACCCACGGGTGAGAGCGCCGAAAAACGACCGGGGACGCCCGCCGGAACGGCGAGTGTGGGCAGGTCGTGGCGGTCGGCCAACTCGTGCAGCGGGCCGGAATCGCCCGTTATCGTTACTACCTGTTCGGTCCAGTCGACGCCCGCCTCGGTGAACGCCTCCCGAACCACCAGAAAGTTCGCCAGCGTCTCGGCGGTGGTGCCGGACCGCGAGACGACCGTCACGGCCGTCTCGGCAAGCGGGAGTAGCGAGAGCACTTCCGATACGTGGTCGGGGTCGACGTTGTCGAGCGTCAGAATTCGTGAGTCACCGAGCGCCTCGGCGATGGTGGCCGCGCCGAGCGCGCTCCCGCCGATGCCGACGACGAGCACGTACGCCGCATCGCTCACGGGAGCGACAGTTTCGGTGATGTCGTCGGCGTCGGTCGTCGCGGGGAGGTTCAGCGCGGCGTAGCCGAACTCGTCACCGTGTCGTCCGCGCTCGATACGGTCGTGGGCGCGCGCCACCCGCTCGTCGAGGCGCTCAAGTGCGTCACGGGAGACGCCGGGCGAGGCCTCGGCGGCGAGGGCGTTGCCGATGTCGATTCGCATATCACTCCTGACGGGGCCGTCCCCAAATCGTTGCCGACCACGGCGTTTAATCGCCCCGTCGCCCTCCGGAGAAATATGACCGAGGCGAGCGTCGAGGAACCGGACGGGGCGAACGGACCGGACGAGGAGGCCTACGCCGGACTGTTCGGGGCGATCCCGTACGCGCTCGGGTCGAGCCGGTCGTGGCTGTTCAAATCGTACGTCGTCGTCGGCGGGCTCGTGGCGCTGGTCGTGACGGTTTTGATAGCGCTCGCGCTCGTCACGCTCGTCTCGCGGACGGCGACCGCGGGCGGTGGGTCGCTGACGCTCTCGCGGGCGTTTTTCGTGCTCGTCGGATTGGCCGTCGTCGGCCCGCTGCTCGCGCCCATCCTGTTCGTCGCGCGCCGCCACCGGCGCGTCGGCGACGAGAAGCGCTACGACGCGAGCCTCGCGCTCGCGGGCTACCTCTTCTTCGCCGCGCTCTATGTCGGAGTGGTGATCACGATACCGGCAGCCCAACAGCAGCCAGTGAGTGGTGCACTCGCGGGAGTGGTCGCGTTTCTCTACGCACTGCCGGGGATTTGGGGATTGGTCCCGCCGGTCGCTGCTGCCGTGGATATTTATCTGACACATCGGTTGCTGCGTTGAGCGACACGGCGAACTGAAAGAGCCAATCGTGCCGCGCTCGAAGGGAAGGTATGGAAACCGAGAGCACGTTTCTGGTCACCCACGCCGACGACGAGTCGGCGGTGCTGCACGACACGGCCGACGGACAGGTCCACACGCTCGCCACGAATCCCGGTCTCGATGCGGGCGACGCCGTCGAGGGAACGATTGCACCCGCCGGCTCGCTCGAACTCGCGTGGGAACTCACCGACTGCGACGAGCGGCGCTCGCTATCGACCGAACACAGCGAGGAGCCGCCGACGACGCAGGAACGCGAACTCGCCGAAGCACAGGAAACCGGCGAGCTGTCGACCCGCGAGCGCGCCGGCATCGGCGAGATTCACGTGCTCACAGTGCCGAGCGAGCGCGTCGACGAGACCGCCGAGGACGTCCTCGACGACGAGGCGACGCTCGTGCGCGCGGCACGGCTCGGCGTGAACCGGGTCGAAGTCCGTTCGGACGCGGAGGCGGGCGTCGTCGCGGTGCGGTATCTGCCGTGAGCGGGCGTCGTTCCGGCAGCCGCCGACCGGTCGAACCGGCGAGCGTTGACCGGGAAACGACATACAAACGTTTATTCACCGGCTGTCCGGACCGCACGACATGGCCGCGCTCGACGTACCGACAATCGATTACACCGAGTACACCGACCGCCAGCTCGCGATGGTGCCGGTGGCGGTGCTCGTCCTCGCGCTCTTCGTTCTCGCCGGCTGGTATCTCATGACCGGCGCACCGGTGACGCCCGGCATCGCATTCACCGGCGGCACCGAACTCCAGATCACGGCACAGGTCCCGCAGGCACAGGTCGGGAACGCCTTTGCGGTGCAGCCGGAATCGGTCACGCCGACCAGCAGGACGAACACCTACATCGTCACCTTCCAGTCGACGAACACCGACGCGCTCACCGCCGACGCGCGAGCGGCGGGCTATACCGTCCAGTCCGTCCAGGAGACCTCCGCGAGCTTCGGGGCCGAGACCCAGCGGCTCGGCCTGCTGGGCCTGCTCGCTGCGTTCATCGGGATGGCGCTGCTCGTGTTCGTCCTGTTTCGGAGCTTCGTCCCCTCGATTGCGGTCATCCTGTCGGCGTTTTCAGATATCGTGGTGCCGCTCGCGCTGATGAACCTCTTCGGCATCGAACTCTCCTTGGGTACTGTGGCCGCCCTCCTGATGCTCATCGGCTACAGCGTCGACTCGGACATCCTGCTCAACAACCACGTCCTCAAGCGCCGCGGCGATTTCTACGAGAGTGCCTACCGCGCGCGGCGCACGGGGGTGACGATGACGCTGACCTCGATGTCGGCGATGGCGGTGATGGCGGTCGTCGCCTCGAAGTACGTCTTCAACATTCCGCTGCTCTCTGAGGTCGGCATCGTGCTCGTGATGGGACTTGCAGTCGATTTGATGAACACCTACCTGCTGAACGTGAGTCTACTCCGCTGGTACAAGTTCGAGGGGGTCGCGCGATGATACGGGACAACTGGCGCATCGTCCTGTTGGTGGTCTTCGTCCTCGCGGCCGCCGTTGCGCTGTTCGCGCCCGGACTCGGTGGCGGGGCTGCGGCGAACGCCACGAACGCGAACGTCACGAGCGGGCCGACGAACCTCCAGTATGGACTGGACCTCTCGGGTGGGACACGGATTCGCGCACCGCTGTCGGGTCTCACCGCCGAGAACGTCGACGTCGGTCCCCGGGCGGAGGGGAATCTCACCTCACAGGTCGCAAGCGAACTGAACCTCTCGGTGACCGACGTGCAGGTACGCACCGGCAACGGCAGCGCCACCGTCGAGGTGTACTCGAAGAACGTCTCCCAGCGTGAATTTGCCAGCGCGCTCCAGTCGGCCGGCTATAGCGTCCAGCAAGACGATATCCGCAACGGGCTGACCGAACAGACCTACGAGACGGCCGTCGAGGTGCTGAGCAACAAGATCAGCGAATCCGGGCTGTCCGGTGGCACCGTTCAAACTGTGGCCACCGGCGGTCAGCGCTACATCCAGATAGCGGTCCCCAATCAAAACCGCTCGGAGGTCCGTGAGTTGGTGGCAGACCAAGGACAGGTGCAGATCGTCGCGTACTTCCCAGTCGAGGGGAATCGGACGCCGAGCTACTGCGAGGGACCCATCGGGGCGAACGCCAGCGGGAACGCGAGCGGTGGAACCGGCCCGAACACCTGCAACGTGACCGTGCTGCCGAGTCAGCAGGCCTTCCAGTCGGTCGGGACCGTCCAGCAGGACCAACAGACCGGCGAGCCAGTCGTCCCGGTGACGCTGACCGACCAAGCAGCCGGTCCGTTCACGCAGGCGATGCAGCGGTTCGGGTTCGCCAACCCCGCGAATGCAGGGACCTGTCAGTTCGAGCGAGGCGGGGGTGGCTACTGCCTCTTGACCGTCCGTGACGGCGAAGTGGTGTATGCGGCCGGCATCGCGCCGGGCACCCCGCAGAATCCCGGTCTCGCCCGGCAGTTCGCCAGCGGCGAGTTCGTGAATCGCCCCCAGTATCAAACCTCTGCGCAGAACGTCTCGGAAGCCCAGAGCTTGCAGGTCGATCTGCAGGCAGGAGCGCTGCCCGCACCGCTCAACCTCGAAGCGGGCACGAGCCAGTACATCCTGCCGAGCGTCGCCCAGCGGTTCAAGTTCCTCTCGCTCGTCACGGGGCTTATCGCCGTACTCGCCGTCAGCGTGGCGATCTTCGTCAGGTATCGCGAGCCGCGGGTGGCGGTGCCGATGTTGCTGACCGGGATTGCGGAGGTGTTCATCCTACTCGGGTTTGCCGCCACCGTCGGGTTAGCGCTCGACCTCTCGCACATCGCGGGCTTCATCGCCGTCATCGGTACCGGGGTGGACGATTTGGTGATAATCGCCGACGAAATCCTCCAGAGCGACGTCAACACTGGAAGGGTGTTCCAGAGTCGCTTCCGGAAGGCCTTCTGGGTCATCGGCGCGGCCGCCGCGACGACCATCGTTGCCATGAGTCCGCTCGCAGTGCTCTCGCTGGGTGACCTCCGCGGGTTCGCCATCATCACCATCGTCGGCGTGCTCATCGGCGTGCTCATCACGCGCCCGGCCTACGGCAACGTGCTCCGCCGGCTACTCACCGACACCTGAATCGGCAGGAAAATCGAGCAGTCTGGCGCGCGGGAGCGTCGAATGGCGCGACCCGTGCGAGGGATGAGTGAGCGATGTGAGCGAAGCGAACGGGGCGAGCGAATCGGTTGGGGAGGTATGTGGGCGGTGCGGTAGCGGGAGTGCAGTTATCGAACCGCGAACGAGCGAAGCGAGTGAGCGGCTCTTTTTCCTCCACGGGAAGAGCTTCGCTCTTCCAAGCTCTGTGGTTCGAAAATCGAAGATTGTCGTCATCACGAAACGGTTTCTTGGCGCGGCGGAGCCGCGCCAACGGTTCGAGGCGGCTCCGCCGCCTCGCTATCGCCGTTTCGAACGACCTCACTTCGTTCGGCAGAACAGGTTTTTGCGACCAGCGAGGGACCGGAGGTCCCTCGTGCCGTGCGAACGGGCGTTCACGAGAGCTTCGCTCTCGTGCAGCCCATCAGAAGCCGAAGGCTTCTGAGGACGCTCCGCGCCCGTGAGCAGAGAGTGATCGGCTCACTTCGTTCGCCGACCCGAGGTGGTTCGAAAGGCGCTTTGCGCCTTTCGTCACTGAGCGGGACCGAAGGTCCCGCGAGGTCGTCGGCGCGTCGCGCCGACTGCAAGCGATTCCTTCGGAATCGCCCCGTCCAAAAGAGCCGTCGGCTCTTTTGAGGATGCCGAGACGGCTTCGCCGTCTCGTAGCACAGAAAAAAGTGGGTTCTAGAACTCGGCCAGTTCGGACTGGGCGGCCGCGTCGAGGACATCGCGGCTGGTCTGCCACGACGCGCGCGCAAACGGCGGGAGGTCGCCGTGCTCGCGGACGTACTCCCGAAGGAATCTTCGAGTGTTCGGGTCGCCCGGATAGCCGCTGCCCAGCGCGCCGTGCTTGGCAGCGAGGTCGGCGATGTGTGCGTCACGGGCGACCTTGGCGACGATGCTCGCCGCACCGACGTGGTCGTGAGACTCGTCGGCTCCGTGTTCGGCCGTGATGTCCACCTCGGCAGTGGTTTCCGATATGACCCGCTGGCCGAACCGCGCCGCGTCGGTGTCGCAGGCATCGACCACGCCCGAGCGACCATCGAGTACCACGGAATCGATGGCGTCGGCCATCGCCGCGACCGTGAGTTCGTTCAGGCCCCCGTCGTCGATTTCGGCGGGCGTAACGTCGACAACGCCGACCGAAACCCGCTCGTCGGCGCGCAATTCGGCGGCCAGCGTCTCGCGGCGGGCGGGCGCGAGTCGTTTCGAGTCGTCGATACCCTCGTGCAGCGCGTCGGCGTCGGCGCTGACGCACGCGACGAACAGCGACCCCAATACGGGGCCGCGCCCCGCCTCATCGACGCCGAACATACCGGTGGCTCGCGCGGCGGATACAAAGCGGTTCGCAAAAACGGGTGGTTCAGTCGGCTGCGCCGGGCGCGAACGGCTCCGGTTCCTCGTCGGTATCGGCGTCTTCCTCTTCGAGCGCCCACTCCGGGAGGTTCTCGTGCTCGCTGTCCTCGTACAGCCGCGTGTCCTCGGTTCTGCGGTGGTGGCACATCGGTCGATACCTCCATGCCACCATACAGCATGGAGTCACTTAATCGCTCGGCTCGATGAGGTACTCGGGGTCGGCGAAGTCCTCGTCTTCGCCCGCCACCGCGAGCACGTCGAGGGCCGTCACCTCGCAGTCGATACCCAATAGGCCCGCGAGGCTCGGTTCCGTCCGCCCTTCGTCGCCACTCATCAGCTCCTTGACGTAGAGACCGCCGGCTCCGCGAAGTTCGACGGTTGCGTGGCGTTCATCGTCGATTTCCCCCTCGATTTCGTAGACATCGCGCTCGCGGGTTCGACTCGCCCGCCGGTGGTCGACCCGGTTTGGCGTGTGCTGTTCGATTCGCGCGCCATCGAGTGCAGCGAGCGCGTCGGCGAACGCCACCCCCTCCACCGGTTCGGCGAATTCCACAGCCATGGAATAGGTCTTGTGCGCGTCGAGTTCCTTCACGCGCTCGACCATCCCGTGGGTCGCGCGCTCCAGCCCCTCGACCTCGACTGTGCCGTCGGCGAACTCGTCGATGTCGGCTTCGAGTGCGTCGGTATCGACCGCACGCCGCTGTGGGTGTTTGACCTCGATGACGAACGGTCGGCCGGTACCCATCATTCTGGCATCGACGTCTTCGCGCCCTGCGCCGTGAAAGACGGCCTCGGAGCCGTCCATCGCCTCCCTCACTACGGGCGCGGTGAGTTCCTCGACGCTCTCGTCGTAGAGGTAGCCGCTGCCGCCGCAGTGCTCACAGGGTTTCTCGCCGCCGTCGGCGGCCAGTTGCGTGCCGCCACCGCCACACTCCCGACAGGGCCACTCGGTCTGTGGAATCCCACGTTCGAGCTTCCGGTAGCGACCATAGACGAACGCCGGATTCACCTGGATATCGACGTCACCACGTTCGAGGTTGAGAAGCGCGAGCACGTCCGGCCGCTCGAAATCCACTTCCGTCCCCGTGCGCTCGCCGACGCGCTTGCCGACCTCGCGGTTCAGCGCGGATTTGAACGACTCGCCGGCATCGATGGGCAGGTCGCTCTCTTCGCGCAGCAGGCGGTCGTTCTCCTCGATGAGCGGCGGGACGCGCGTGCCGACTTGATAGGTGGCGAACTCGATGCCGGCAAGCGATTCGACCGCTCGCTCGGCCCATGCGTCGAAGCGGTCGCATGCGCCCTCACAGACCCAGCACGACTCGGATTGTTTGAACGGTTCGTCCGCATCGAGCGCGCTCGTGACTCGGAGGGCGCGGCCGCGTTCGTCGTTCGTGAGACCGAAACTCCGGTCGGCGAAGACGCGCCCGAGACAGGAATCACAGACGGGACCGTTGTCGAGGACGGCCCGCGCGTCGTCGAGGGTGGACATGGGAGCGAAACGCGCGCGGGACACTCACGTGTTGTGATTCACGGGTCCGTAAACCACCCTGTATAGCCGCGGGAATGGCTATACAGGACCACGCTCTCCGTGAACGCAGCATGCAGGGAGAACACACCGGCCGCGTGAGCGAGGACATCGTCGAAAAGCATCGCAGTACGGCCGACGACGCCATCACCGAGGACGAATACGGCCACCTCATCGACGGCAAGTGGGTCGGGTCCGAAAGCGGCGAAACGATGACCGCAATCGACGCCACCACGGGCGAAGAGCTGGCACGCTTCCAGCGCGGGACGCCCGAGGACGTCGACCGGGCGGTGGCGAGCGCGCGCGAGACCTTCGAGGGAAGTTGGAGCCAGAAATCCCCCCGACAACGCTCTGACCTCCTGTTGGAGGTGGCCGACGAACTCGAAGACGAGAAGCTCCGTATCGCCCGCATCGACAGTTTGGAGATGGGCAAGGCCAACCAGCACTCGGCGTTCGTCGATGCGACCATCATGGTCGAGCAGTTCCGATTCTTTGCGAGTCTGGCCCGCACCGAATCGGAGGGGCGACTCCCGCCGATGGGGTCGGAAAAGCTCACCTACACCAAAGCCGAGCCACACGGCGTCGTGGGGCAGATCAGCGCGTGGAACTTCCCCGCGATGTTCGTCGGCTGGAAGATGGCCCCCGCACTCGCCGCCGGCAACACAGTCGTCTTCAAACCCTCCTCGCGCGCGGCGCTCTCGACGCTCGAAATCGCCAACGTGGTGGATTCGGTGCTCCCCTCGGGTGCCGTGAACGTCGTCACCGGTTCCGGGAGCGAGGTCGGCGACGCCATCACGTCCCACCACAATATCGACAAGCTCTCACTCACCGGCTCGACGCGGGCCGGCGAGCACGTCATGAAAAACGCCGCCGAGACCATCACCCCCGTGTCGCTCGAACTCGGTGGCAAGAGTCCCAACATCATCTATCCCGACGCCGATTTGGAGAAGGCCGTCGAGGGCGCGGTCATCAGCATCTGGTTCAATCAGGGCGAGCAGTGCACCGCCGGCTCACGGATGTTCCTCCACGAGGACGTCTACGAGGAGTTCATGGAGCTGTTCGAGGAGCGCACTGCGGGCCTCACCGTCGGCGACCCGCTCGAAGGTCGGACTGACATGGGACCGCTCGTGGACGGCGACCACCGTGAGGAAGTCCTTTCGTACGTCGAGACCGCGAAAGCCGAGGGCGCGACGGTCAGGTATGGCGGCAGTGCGCCCGACGACCCCGACCTCGACGGGGCACCCTTCGTCGAACCGACCATCATCGAGGACGTCGAAAACGACAATACTGTGGCCTGCGAGGAGGTCTTCGGGCCGGTGCTGTCGGTACTCGAATGGAGCGACGAAGAGGAGATGCTCGCACAGGCCAACGACACCCAGTACGGGCTGGCATCGGCCGTCTGGACCGAGGACCTCGAAACCGCCCACAGCGTGGCCGACGAACTCGAAGCCGGAACAGTATGGATAAACACCTACAACGACCTCTTTGAACCCGTGCCCCACGGCGGCTACAAGCAGTCGGGACTGGGTCGCGAACTCGCAGAAGAGACCTACGAGGAGTACACTCGGACGAAATCGGTGATGATGAACTTCGGCGGATTGCCGCGGATGGGGTGACTACGAGACGACGGTGCGGGCCAGCCGCCAGCAGAGCGCCACGCTGTCGTAGCCCGAGAGCCGTTCGAGTGCGAGCACCAGCGCAGTATAGGCGGCGACGCCGACGGCCACGAGGAGAACGAACTCGACGACGCCCGTGGCGATACCCGCACGATGGACGGCGACCACGGCCAGCCCCATGAGAGCGCTGGCGAGGGCGGGGTAGGCGATGAGACGGAGCAGGCGCGCATAGGAGCCATCGACCGCCCGCGTCGCCAGATACGTCGCGACCGGCTCGGAGAACAGCAGCGAGTTGCCGACGATGACCAGTCCCGTGCCGACCGCGCCGTAGCGCGCCGTGGCGGGGTAGATGAGCGCCGCGATGATCACCAACTTGCCGAACTGAATCTTCGTCGGGATATCGGGCTTGCCGATGGCCTGAAAGAGCGGGCCGGTGGTCGCTCCCAGCGAGCGCAGCAGTCCCCACGCCGCGAGCAACTGAATCAGCGGGACCATCCCGGCCCACTGCTCGGTGAGGAAGGTCTCGACGAAGGTGGGAGCGACGGCGGCGATGCCGACCGCGACCGGAAAGGAGACGAAGGTGGTGAGCTGCACAGTTTTAAAGAAGCCGTCCCTGAGTTGGCGGTCGTCGCTCTGCATCTTCGCATACGTGGGAAAGACGACGCTCGAAATCGTCTGGGTGACCTCGGTCGCGGGCGCGTTCGAGACGCGGTAGGCCAGTTGGTAGAAGGCGAGCACGGCTCCCCCCAGATACCACCCGACGAAGGCGTCATCGCCCTGCATGATGAGAAAAAGGACGACGCCGGAGGCGAAAATCCACCTTCCATAGCCGAACAACTCCCGAGCAAGAGCAGGGTCGAAACGCGGCCACGGCCGATAGTTGTCGACGAGGTACGAGGCCACGAGCCGGACGAAATCGCTGGCCACGAGCCCGAAGACGAGCGCCCAGACCGAACGGGTAGCCAGCGCGTAGCTCACCGCGACGATGACGTAAAAAACCGTGCCGCTCAGGGTGTAAACGAACTGCTTGTCGAACCGGAGGTCTTTCTTGAGATACATCAGTCCCGGATTCTGGAGCCCCGAGAGCAGCGGCGAGAGTGCAAGGACTCGGAGGACGGGCGTGAGTTGCGGTTCGTCGAAAAATCCTGCGGCCAGCGGCGCGCTCACGAACAAAACGACGGCGACGAGCATGCCGCGCGTGTTCTGCATGACCCACGCCGTATCGAGGTAGGCATCGACATCGTCGTCCTCGCGCTGGATGAGTGCGGCGTCGATGCCGAGTCGAGAGAGTTGCGTTAGCGCGCTCATGACCACGAGCGCGAACGCCATCACGCCATAGGAGTCGGGACCGATGAGCCGCGCGACGAACAGGACCATCGCGAGTTGGAGGGCGCGGTCGAGGACGTTCGTGAGCGCGACCCAGACGCCGCTGGTGACCGCGCGCTCGGTGAGGTCCTCGCCCGGTGCGAGCGCGCGCCGGACGAGGGTGACGACGCCCCTGATGGACACGCGAGCGATTCCGGGCCGGCGTTCAAAGCATCGTCGGAGTCAGTTCCCCGATGCCAGCCAGAACGTTGAAATCGTCTCCCCGTAGATGGAACCCAATGAGCGTTCGCACCGCCGTCGTCCTCGCGGCCGGGGAGGGAAATCGCCTCCGCCCGCTGACGCACAACCGCCCGAAACCGATGCTGCCCGCGGCGAACCGGCCGATCCTCGGCTACGTCTTCGACGCGCTCATCGACGCCGGCATCGAGCACATTACCGTGGTCATCGGCTACAAGCGCGACCGCGTCCAGGAGCACTTCGGCCCGACCTACCGCGACACACCGCTTGAGTACGTGGTTCAGGACAAACAGCTCGGCAGCGGTCACGCCCTCCTGCAGGCCCGCTCGGCCGTCGACGAGCCGTTCTTGCTCGTCAACGGCGATAGGGTACTCGACTCCGGGCTAGTCACCGACGTCGTCGCCGAGTTCGAGGGTCATCCCGACGCCGCCGCCACGCTCGGCGTGCTCGAACACCGCGACGTGCGCCGCTACGGCGCGGTCGCCCTCCACGAGGGCCGCATCGACGAGATCGTCGAAAAACCCGATTCGGACGACTACCGTCTCATCAACGCCGGCGTCTATGCCTTTCACACCGAAATTTTCGACGCCATCGAGGCGACCGCGCGCCGCGACGGCGAACTCCAATTGCCCGATACGCTCGGTCGCCTCATCGACGAGGGCGAGGACGTCCGTGGGGTGCGCGTCGAGGGGCTCTCGCCACACGCAACCTATCCGTGGGACCTCTTGACTGTGACCCGGGAGATTCTCGCGCGCGGTCGCGTCGACGAACCCGCTCGAAAACAGGGTGTCTGGGTCGATGACACGTCGCTCGTCCACGAGGCCGCGACGCTACAAGCGCCCGTGGTGGTCGGTCCGGACTGTGAGGTCGGTCCCGGTGCAGTGGTGGGTCCGGACGTCGCGCTCGGGCGCAATGTGACTGTGGAAGCGAACGCGACCGTCGAGCGCACAGTTTTGGATGGCGACACGCGCGTCGGGCCGGGGAGCACGATTCTGGACTGTGTTGCCGGCCAGGACGTGACGCTCGGGGCGGGCACCCTCGTGCCCGGCGGCCAGACCGACGTCCGCATCGGCACGCACGTTCACGAGGACCGCTCGCTCGGGGCAGTCGTCGCCGACCGAGTCGATACGGGTGGCGGGGTCACACTCGAACCCGGCACGCTGGTCGGGCCGGGTGCACGCCTGTATGCGGGGGTACGGGCGCGCGGCGAGATACCCGCCGACGCGGAGGTGTTGGGCTGATGTGTGGCATCGTCGGCTGCGTCGGCCGGTCCAACGAGACCCTCGACGTGTTGATGCACGGTCTCTCGAAGCTCGAATACCGCGGCTACGACTCGGCGGGCGTCGCGCTCGCCAATGGCACAGTAGAAATCGAAAAGCGCGAGGGCGAACTCAGTAATCTGGAGAACGCACTCGACGGGACGACGCTTTCCGGTCCCGTCGGCATCGGTCACACCCGCTGGAGTACGCATGGCCCGCCGAGCGACCGCAACTCCCACCCTCACGCCGACTGCGAGGGGCAAGTGGCGGTCATTCACAACGGCATCATCGAGAACTTCCAGGAGGTGAAGGACGAACTCACGGCGGCGGGCCACGAGTTCCTGAGCGACACCGACACCGAAGTGGTCCCCCACCTCATCGAATCGGCGCTCGCCGACGGCGCGAGTCCCGAGGCAGCCTTCCGCGCGGCGATGGAACGTATCGAAGGGAGCTACGCCATCGCCGCCGTCTTCGCCGGCAGCGACGCGGTGTTCTGTACGCGACAGGACTCGCCGTTGGTTCTCGGCATCGACGACGATGCGACCTACCTCGCGAGCGACGTGCCCGCCTTCCGGGAGTTCACCGACCGCGTGGTCTATCTGGCCGACGGCGAACTCGCACGCATCGACGCCGACGGCTGGACGGTCTCGACGGTCGAGGGCGAACCGGTCGAAAAGACCATCAACACCGTCGAGTGGGACGCCGAGGAGACGGGGAAAAGTGGGTACGACCACTTCATGCTGAAGGAGATTCACGAACAGCCCCGGGCACTCCGGCAGTGTCTGCGCGGGCGCGTCGACGAACTCGGCGGACAGGTCGAACTGGAGGAACTCGCCGGCGTCAGTCCCGCAAGCGTGCAGTTCGTCGCCTGTGGTACCTCCTATCACGCGGCGCTGTACGGCGCGGAGCTGTTCCGCGAGGCGGGCATCCCCGCGCAGGCGTTTCTGGCCAGCGAGTACGTCACCTCGCCACCGCCGATAGGTGATTCGCTCGTCGTCGGCGTCACCCAGAGCGGCGAGACCGCCGACACGCTGAGCGCGCTCCGGGAGGCCAGACGGCGGGGTGCGCACACGCTCGCACTCACGAACGTCGTGGGGTCGACCGTCTCCCGCGAGTGCGACCACACCCTCTACATCCGCGCGGGGCCGGAGATCGGCGTCGCGGCCTCGAAGACCTTCGCCTCCCAACTGGCGGCGCTCAACCTCTTCGCGCTCGCGGCCACCGACGACCACGACCGGGAGACCCTCGGCGCGCTGCGTGACCTTCCGAGCACAGTCCAAGAGGTCATCGACGACTCGACCGCCGAGGCGGTCGCGGAGGCGTATCTCGATGCGAGTGCATACTTCTTCATCGGTCGCGGGATGAACTATCCCGTGGCGCTCGAAGGCGCGCTCAAACTCAAGGAGATCACCTACCGCCACGCCGAGGGCTTCGCGGCGGGCGAGCTCAAACACGGCCCGCTCGCGCTGGTGACCGAAAACACCCCCGTCATCGCCATCGCCACCGGCGACGGCGAACTCGCGAACAAGACCGTCGGCAACGTCAAGGAGGTCGAGGCGCGCAACGCGCCCGTCATCGCCGTCACGGATGGCCAGTCGGACGTCGAGCGGTATGCCGACCACGTACTCGAAATCCCCGAAACGCATCCCCGGACCGCCGCGGTCCTCGCCAACGTCCAGCTTCAACTGCTGGCCTACCACACCGCGGACAAGCTCGGCCGCTCCATCGACAAACCCCGCAATCTCGCCAAAAGCGTCACCGTCGAGTAAGCGCCCACACCGAGCAGCCGTTTTCGTTGCCGTCAGTCCACTCGTGACGGCCGTTGTGTCCACCGGCAAGTCAGGCGACCGTGCGTCGCTGGCCGACGGGAGGGTGAGGGTACAAAGATTTTTATCCAGCCACCAAGTTACTCGGATAGCGAGTAACTCATGTCCATCATCGTCACCGGGGCCGACGGCTACGTCGGTTGGCCGACCGCGCTCAGAATCGCCGACCGAACCGATGAGCGGGTGCTCTGTGTCGACAACTTCGCCCGCCGCGAGTGGGTCGCCTCGGTCGGGGCAAAAAGTGCCACAGCGGTCGCCTCGATGGACGACCGAATGGCGGCCGCCGAGGAGCAGGGTTACGCGAACCTCTCGTTCGTTGAGGGCGACCTCAAAGACCGTGATTTCGTCGACCGACTGCTCGCGGTCCACGAGCCGCGTGCAATCGTCCACACCGCCGCCCAACCCTCCGCGCCCTATTCCCAGATAAACGGCGAGCGGGCCAACGAGACCCAGCACAACAACATGCAGGCGACGCGAAACCTCGTCTGGGGTCTCCACGAGGCCGGACTCGTCGACACCCACTTCATCGAGACCACCACCACGGGTGTCTACGGCGCACCCGAGTTCCCGATTCCGGAGGGAGGCGCGACGATGGAACATCAGGGAGGGCGCGACGCCGTGCCCTTCCCGGCGATGGCCGGCAGCTGGTATCACCTCACCAAGAGCCACGACGCGGCGAACCTGCGACTGGCTCATGACCAGTTCGACATCCCCGTGAGCGACGTGCGAACGGCCATCGTCTATGGCTCCGGGACCGACGAGACGCGCGCGGACGAACGCCTCGCGACGCGCCTTGACTTCGATTACTACTTCGGCGTCGTCGCCCACCGGTTTGCGGCCCAAGCGGTCGCGGGCTATCCCCTGACAGTCTACGGCAGGGGCGAGCAGCGAAAGCCGTTCGTCAGTCTGGAGGACGCCGTCGAGGGACTCGCGCGGCTCGCACTCACAGACCCCGACGACCGACCCGACGCCCACACCGTCTACAACCAGACCACACGCGCCATCAGCATCGTCGAAATCGCCGAGACCATCGCGGCGGTCGGCGACGAGCACGGTCTCGATGTCGATGTCGAGCACGTCGAAAACCCGCGCGACGAGGACGAGACACACGAGATGGAGATCGCCCACGAACGATACGACCACCTCATCGACGGGGGGTCGGTCGACTTCGAGGCGGGAATGGACGAAGTGGTTGGCACGATGAACAGTCGGAAGGCGGTCATCGAAGCCCACGAAGACCGCTTCCTGCCGGACGTGCTCGAATCGTGACCGACCTGCTCGTCACCGGCGGCTGTGGCTACATCGGCAGCGCGCTCGTCCCGCTGTTGGCCGACGACGACCGCGTGGGCCGGGTGGTCGTGTTCGATGACCTCTCGTCGGGGTCGCCACGGCATCTGATGGGCTGTGTCGAGGACATCGAATTTCGGCAGGGCGACGTCCGCGAGTACGGCGACGTCGAGAGCGCGGCTCGTGGGGTGGATGCTGTGGTTCATCTCGCGGCCATCACCGGCGCGGACAGCACCCACGACCGCCGCAAGGAGACCTACGCGACCAATCTGGAGGGCACGCGCAACGTGCTCACCGCCGCCGGGAAGGTGGGCGTCGGGCGCGTCGTGCTCGCTTCCTCGTGCAATATCTACGGCCGCGCGACGAGCACCGACATCGACGAGGGGACCGAGCCGGACCCGATAAACCCGTATGCGGAGACCAAACACGAATCCGAGAGCCTCCTCGCCGAGTACGCCGACGAACATGGATTGAGCGGGACGGCGCTGCGGCTGAGCACCGTCTACGGCGACGCACCGGGTATCCGCTTCAACCTCGTCGTCAACCAGTTCGTCTTCCGCGCGCTCACCGGCCGCCCCCTGACGGTCTACGGCGATGGCTCGAACTGGCGGCCGTTCATCCACGTGCGGGACGCCGCACGCGCCTACCGCGCGGCGGCGCTCGAACCGGAAGACTGGTCGAAACCCGTCTACAACGTCGGTGCGAACGCGGAGAACTACCGAATCAGCGGCGTCGCCACACTCATTAGCGAGGCAATCGATGCGGTTGACGTGACATACCTCGAAGACGAACATCCCGGTCCCTCCTATCACGTGAACTTCGACCGCGTGGCCGAGACGGGCTTCGAACTCGACTACTCGCTCGACGAGGGCGTCCGCGACCTCGCCCGGAGGTTCCGCGGATGAGTGCGGGCGATGCACCCGCTATCGCCGTAACGGGTGCAGCGGGCTACATCGGGAGCTGTGTGGTCAAACACCTCCGCAACGACCACCCCGACTGGACCGTGACGGCGCTCGACAACTTCTATCTGGGCGATGTTCGAGAGGTCGGCGACGTGACGGTCGAACACGTCGACGTCCGTGACCGCGGACGGCTGGAGCGCGCACTCGACGGTGCGGACATCGTAATGCATCTCGCGGCACTCTCGGGCGTGCCCGACTGCGAGGACAATCAGGACCTCGCCTACGAGGTCAACGTGCAGGGCACCGAGAACGTGGCGTGGTACTGCCGGAAGACGGGGACGGGACTGGTCTTCCCGTTCAGCATGGCGACGGTCGGCGACCCCGAGGAGTTCCCCATCACCGTCGACCATCCACGGGACCCGCTCAACTGGTACGGCCGAACGAAACTCCTGAACGAACGCGCCATCGAGGGGCTCGCCGAGGGTGCGTTTCCGGCCCATCTCTTCTTGAAGTCCAATCTCTACGGCGACCACGAGATAGGCGGTGAGCGCGTCTCGAAGGGCACGGTCACGAATTTCTTCCTCGACCGGGCGCTCGCCGGCGAGACGCTCACCGTCTACGAGCCGGGCAGCCAGTCGCGCAACTACATCCACGTGGAGGACGTCGCTCGCGCGTACGTCAGAAGCGCCGAGCGGATGGTCGATCAGCTCGCCGCCGACAAGACGGGCGTCGAGAAATACGAACTTGCCAGCGATGAAGACCCGAGCGTGATGGACATCGCCGAACTCGTCGCCCGCGTCGCGAGCGAAGAACGGGACATCGACGTCGACGTCGAACTGGTCGAAAATCCCCGGACGGGCGAGACGCTGGTCGACCGATTCCCGGTCGATGCGACGCGAACGCACGAGACGCTCGGCTGGCGCGTCGAACACTCGCTCGAAGACACGGTGCGAGAGCGGCTGCGGCCGTAGTTACTCCTCGGTATCGACGGTTTCGGTGCTCGCCTCGCCCTCGGTCCCGGCATCCGCTTCGAGGTCGTCGCGTGCGGCCCGAAGTCGGCGCTCAGCCTCGTCCCTGTCCTCGGGATAGCCGACATCGATTCGCCAGCCGTCCATCCGCACGGCGTCGATGGTCCGCCCCGAGCGCAGCAGCAGGTCGACGGCCTCGGAGAGTTCGTACTCGCCGCGGGCGGAGGGCTGGACGAGATGGCAGGCGTGGAAGATGGCGGGCGTGAAGGTGTAGAATCCCGTGAGCACGAGATTTGTGGGCGGGTCGTCGGGTTTCTCGATGACGTCGGTGACCTCGCCGTAGTCGTTCGTGTCACAGACGCCGTACCTGTTCGCCTCCTCCATCGGGACTTCCTCGACGAGGAAGGCCGCGTCGGCGCGGTCCTCGCGCTGGCGGTCGACGACGTCCGTGAGGTTCGCATTGAAGACGTTGTCGCCGAGGATGAGCATGAAGTCCTCATCGATGTGCTCTTCGACGGTGAGGAGGGCGTGGGCCAGTCCGGCCTGTTCGCGCTGGTGGGTGTAGGTGATGGGGACACCCTCGAACTCGTCGCCGTAGTGTTCGATGATGGCTTCCTTCCGATAGCCCACGACGACGAGCAGCTCGCTCGCGCCCAGTTCGACCAGTTGCTCGAAACAGTGTGTGAGGATGGGTTCGTCATCGACCTCGACCATCCCCTTGGGTTTGTCCTCGGTCAGCGGCCTGAGGCGGGTTCCCTCGCCGGCGGCCAGCACGACGGCTTTCATGGGCCTATAACGCGGTGGCCGTCGCAAATATCTGTCGTCACTCGCATGATAAACCAGTAATGGTGATAGCAACCACTGCTGGCCAGAGATCAAGCGTTTGGATTTCTACAAACCACCTGTTTGCTTATGATTCGGAGTGGTACCGGATTCGATTGACTGTCGGGGTACTCGTTCAGGACTCCCGAAAAGGCGTCGAGCGGGTAATCGATAGGTTGTGCTCGAAGAGATGTACACGCTGTTGCTCGATCTCGACGAGGGGAGGGGAGGAAATCGAGCTCGGCGCGCTCGGGTCGGCGGGTTCGAGGGGACTAATCTACGTGGTCACGGCTCAGCCCCCTGTGCCCGCTGCGTTAGGCGTTGGCCAGGTACTGATCGAAGAATTCGGTCAGCTTGTCCACGGCCGGGGTGACGTACTTGTCCCTATCGTAGAGGTCGACGTGCGTCGCGCCCTCGATCGTGAAGATCTCGGCGTTCTCTCCGGCCTGTTCAATCGCATCTTCACTGTGGGGCAGCGTGGATGCCTCAGTACCGGCGATCATCACCAGCGGTCGCGGAGCGATCTTGTCGACGTCGGCGTACGGGTCGAACTGATCGAGCAGGTCGGCGCTGCGGGCCACCCACATATTGGTCGCACGGGGGTGACGGCCACGGGAGGTCTTGTAGTAGTCGACGAGTTCGCGGATAGTTGCAGGAGTTGAGTCGTCGACCTCGTCGGGCCCCGGCAGTGTACTGACCAGTTCGGCTGGGAAACCGACGGCCTCCTGGGTGCGCAACGCCCCCGCTTGCTCGACCATCTGCTGGTATCCCTTGGGTCGGGATCCCGGAAGAAGCTCGGGACATCCGCTGCGCTGACGGTTGCCATGGCCTTCATCCGGTGGTCGGTCTGTGCAGCGTACGGGGCGTAGCCGCCCGAGCCGCAGATGCCGAGCACACCGATCCGCTCGGGGTCGACATCGTCTCGGGTCGTCAGGTACGATACGGTGCTGCGGAAGTCCTCGGCGCGCTGGAACGGGTCTTCCAAGCCGTGGGGCTCGCCCTCGCTCTCGCCCTGATAGGCCGCGTCGAAGGTGAACATGATACCCCTCCTCGACCAGCCGCTGGGCATATATGGCCGGCGACTGCTCCTTCACTGCGGTTGTCTGGTTCCCGACCACGATGGCCGGAAGCGGTGTCGAAGACGGATTCTCCGGGGCATAGAGTTGCCCCGCAAGCGTCATACTCTTACTTGGGAAGCGCACGTTCTCAACCCCTCCCTCCGGTTCAGTCCGTTATCAACAGACATCATCAGAAACGAGGGGAGAGAGTGGCATAGGTTCAACCCTATCTGGGAAAGAGTGTTTAAGTACCCTTGCGAGCCACGGGTAGACGAAAGGAGTTGACCCCCCCCCCCCCTCCCTCGGCTTGGCAGAGAAGTCCGTCCAGAGAGGGTTGCGAAACGGCCATCTCTGCAGCGATTTTCTCAGTCGATGGCTGACGCAGACGTTTGTTGTACCCACGAGCCGGGTCGGGATCTAGTGTATCCGAACACATGGTCTGAGGCGTCCGGATTTTTAACCGTCCGCGGAGCCATGCGCAATGAACATCACGACTGAATTCGTTCTCCGTTCGCCCTCACTCCCCCTCGTTAGCATCGCGGAGACACTGCAACCCGATGAAGTAGAATGCGTTCACGCGCTCTGTCTTGACACGGATGTGCGGACATTTAGCGTACAATTCGACCTCGACGACGATGTCTCCGAAGCGGAACTCTCGGCGCTCGATGAAGTCACAGAGGCGACTCTCCTCGGAGAGACGAGCGACAGGATGGTTTACCAGCTCACGGTCGAACTCGAGAGTTCTGTCGCCGAGGCGTTCACTACCGAACATATCGACGCCACGCAACTGGAATCAGCAACTATCAGCAAGAGCCAGTGGCACGAAACGAAGCTGTTCAAAGACTACGAGACGTTCAACGAGTTCCGAGCGAGTTGCGAAGACAACGGTATTCTCTGGAGCTTGTATCCAGTACTCCCAATCCGTCACGATCTGATGCCCCGTCACCCGGAATCGCCCAGTCGACAGCGGCGTGATGAGCGTGGCGTCCTCGGGGAGTTCCTCACAGCGCTCGATCAGCGTTCCCCAGGTCGCCCCGAACGGCGCACTCATATCCATCCCTCTCGCCTGCACGCATGAAAACGCTGCCCTGCCAGATACCACGTTTCGAATGAAACGACGCCTGTGGTCGTTCTACTGCTCACGTCCGAAGCCTCAACGATACTCGGAAATATCCCGATATGGAACGTAGTATCCGAAGTCGTCGATCCACGTCGTGAGCCACTCGTTGGTAGCTCGTCGATTCGTCCAGCCTGTCCCGTTTCGACTATTTAAAGCCGGCGTGAGCCCGTCACGTCCGGACTGATGGCAAGCACGGTCGAATCCCAGACGAGGCGGTCACCGAAGCCAACGGTCCCTGACGAGTCTCACCGATCACCGACCACTGCGAGTGAATTCTACTCGCTGCTCGACGCCGTCGAGCAGCGAGTTCATTGTTGAACAGTTCGATATCGGCGTCTACAACGAGAAACACGACTTCGACAACCATCTCAGGATCGGCGCTTTCGAGGGAATCAATCCCTCTGATTCGCTGGCTGAACTCGCCGAAAAAACCGATACTCACGATCAGATGGCGTACATGGCCGCCTCAACCTTCTCGCGGTGGACGAACGACCGCGACTACCGCGCGGTCGTTCGCGTGCTGTTCTCTGACTCGATTAGCAGGTAAAATTCCGAGGTCAAGCTGAGTGGAGCACCTCGTTTCGTCGATCAGTTCGTACGGGCTGATTCACACCGCCTGTTCTTGTCGCCTTCCGCACCTTGCTCGCTCGGTATCCTTATCAGCTCGAACCGGGACAGGTAAGAGTAGACTTCGTGGTTGGCGGGCCGATTGAGAACCTCCGCGGCCGAACGGCACCTACGGGAGCGACCAATTGATTCGGTTCGCGTACGGAAGTAGCGACGAACCAATCACGCGGCGTTCCGAGAGCGAGTTCATCACCGACGAGGATGGCTAATCGGATCAAAAGCCACAACATCACGGTTGCAAACGGCACCACAAGGACAACGTTCAGCGTTGCTGAGGGCGAGTCGCTGACGCTCACTCTTGCGAGCGATGAGAAGGTCGGGCCAGGGAGTCCCCACAACAGAAGCCCACCAGGAGTTCGCCGACAGCGAAACACGAACCTTCGGGGCGGGCACTCACACGCTGTCTATTGGCCTTCCCGATGAAGAGACAAACACGGGCGACTGAGGTCTGATGTCAACGGTCGACTTTGTCAGCAGCCGTGCTGTCATCGTTCCATTTGCTGACAATCCAGTAGAGACCGTAGGCGAACCCTCCGAGGATGGCGAGGCTGATCCCGAACCACACGAACAGGAATACAACCCCGATAAACGCGAGCGTCATAATCGTTCCCTCCGAAGTGCCGTTGCTGCATTGACGATGTTGGCGGCGATGGCACTGACACGATCGACGGCGACATCGATTCCGCCGATCGGTAGCCAATTCTCCCGCTCGGTGCGGGAACTACCTCCTATGGGGCGTCGGTGACGCGCCATGTCTCACCATAGGTGCTGAAGCCCTCTAAACACCCCAAAAATGATACTAACATACTGTATCCCCGAGCACGACACGTTTTAGCTGTCCTCGGCCTGTTGCTACGCTCTCACTATTAAGAGCAACCCGACCAAAATCACCGCAAAGCCACCGATGGTGAGGAGACTCACCCCCTCACCAAGGGCGACCCAACCGACGAGGGCGGCAAAGATAGGGCTCGCGTTCGTAACCAGATTGGCTTGGGCAGAGCCGAACCGGTCGAGTATCTTGAAATAGCAGAGAAATCCGAGACCGCTCGGTACGATGACCAGATAGAACAAGGCCCCTATCGCTTCGCTCGTCCACTGCACTGCTGCTACCGACTCCCCGAGAGTTAGGCTACTGATGTGAATGAGCAGTGCGCCGATACCCATCGCCCACGCTTGGTGTGTTTCAATAGGCAGCGAGGTAGTCACGCGCTGAGTGATGACGCTGCCGAGTGCGAAACAGAAAGCCCCGAGAAAGACCACCGACTCGCCACCCGCCCCGCCGCTGAGTTGGGATAGCGAAGGACGGGCGACGAGAACGATTCCGCCGAACCCGATTCCAAGACCGACCAACTCCCGTCTGGCCAAGTGCTCTATCGGGGGAACGATACGGCGGTGTCTACAACGGGAGTGAAATACTGACCGCTCCTACTCGCTGTTCATGCACGAAACGGAAGAGAAGACATTGAACGGTCTCGTCCCACTCGGTCTGATTCAGGCGTTTCAGAGCTGGTTTCACTGCTGTGTTGAATAGGGGGACGGCGCGGTGATCACAGCTTCTCACAAACTTGTTCGATGTTCGAGATAGCGAACATC